>NZ_JBTWMV010000100.1:0-12282 GCF_054850255.1 Streptomyces sp. 7R007
TTCCGGGACCGCGAGCGCGCACCCCCTGGGCAACTTCACCGTCAACCGCTACGACGGTCTCGTCGCCGCCCCCGGCACCCTCCGCGTCGACCACGTCGAGGACCTCGCCGAGATCCCGGCGACCCAGGCCAAGCCGGACATCAAGCGGCTCGGCATGACCGAGTGGGCCCGGCAGCGGTGCGAGAAGGCGGCGGACGGCAGCGAGGTCACCGCCGACGGCCGCCCCGCCGCCCTCACCGTCACCGGCAGCAGCGCCCGCCTGCGGCCCGGTCAGGCGGGCCTGAACACCCTGCGCGTGGAGTGCCGGCTGACGGCGCCGCTGCCCGAGGCCGCCAGCGTGCGCCTGGGCTTCCGCAGCGCCGGCACCGCTTCCGGGCCCGGCTGGCGGGAGATCACCGCGCGCGGCGACCGGATGACGCTCACCGCCTCCGACGTACCGAAGACGTCGGTCTCCCACGAACTCACCAGTTATCCGAAGGACTTGCTCTCCTCCCCCGCCGACACCACCACCGCGGCCCTGCGCGTGCGGCCCGGCGGTCCGGCCCTGGTCGAGGAGCAGCAGGACGCCCCGGCCGCCTCGGTGCTCCCCCGCGGCGCCGACCGCTGGACCCGCGCCCTCGACTCCCTGGTCGCCCGGCACGACCTCACCGTCGGCTTCGCGGCGCTCGCGCTGCTCATCGCGATCGTCCTCGGCGCGATGCACGCGCTCGCCCCGGGCCACGGCAAGACCCTGATGGCGGCGACGGCAGCCGCCCGCGGAGGCCGGGCCCGCCTGAAGGACGTCCTCCCGCTGGCCGCCTCGGTGACGGTCACCCACACCCTCGGCGTCGTGGCCCTCGGCCTCCTGGTGACCGCGGGCTCGGCCGCGACGCCCTCGGTGATCGCCTGGCTCGGCATCGCCAGCGGCGCCATGGTGACCGCGGCGGGCGTCACCCTCGTACGCCGGGCCTGGCACAACCGCACGCACGGGCACCCGCACCCCCATCCCCATCCGCACCCACATCCCCATGCGCATCAAGAGCCGGTTGCGGAACGCTCGTTGGAGCTCGTGGGCGCCCACGGCGCGTCAGCCCCGGCCGGGCACACCCACCACCGTCACCACCACCACGAAGACGACCACCACCACGACCACGCCCACCCACACGCCCACGCCGTCGAGCACACCCACGGCGGATTCACCCACACCCACGCCACCGCCCCCACCCTCCGCGGCACCATCCTCCTGGGCTTCGCCGGCGGGCTCGTGCCGAGTCCTTCCGCGGTCGTCGTGCTCGTGGGCGCGGCGGCCCTCGGGCAGGCCTGGTTCGGGCTGCTGCTCGTGGTCGCGTACGGCGTCGGGCTCGCCCTCACGCTCACCGCGGCCGGATTCGCCGTCGTCAGGCTGGGTACCGGAATGAACCGGGTGCTCGGCAGGCGCCCGCGCTGGACCGCCCACCCGATGGCGGCCCTGGTCCGCAGGACCGCACCCCTGGGGTCGGCGTTCCTGGTCGTGGCACTGGGGGCCGGATTGGTGCTCAAGGGGGCGGCAGCGGCACTCGGATGAGCTACTTTGTGAAGAGACCTGGTGAGATGCCGTGGGGGGCGTCGGTGTCCGAAGAACCCGGCAACGAACGTGTGATCGCGGGCCGTTACCGTCTCCTGTCCCCCCTCGGCGAGGGCGGCATGGGAACGGTGTGGCGGGCCCGTGACGAGGTCCTGCACCGCGAGGTCGCCGTCAAGGAGGTGCGGGCGCCCGCCGGGCTGCCCGCGCCGGAGGTCGAGCGGATGTACGCCCGGCTGGAGCGCGAGGCGTGGGCGGCGGCCCGGGTCGCCAACCGCAACGTGGTGACGGTGTACGACGTCGCCACCCAGGACGGCCGGCCGTGGATCGTGATGGAGCTGGTGCGCGGCATCTCGCTGGCCGAACTGCTGGACGCCGAGGGCCCGCTCACACCGCAGCGGGCCGCGCACATCGGCGCCGAGGTGCTGGCCGCGCTGCGGGCCGCGCACGCGGCCGGGGTGCTGCACCGGGACGTCAAGCCGGCCAACGTGCTGCTGTCGAACGACGACCGGGTGGTGCTGACCGACTTCGGCATCGCCATGGTGGAGGGCAGCTCGGCGCTGACGATGACCGGTGAGGTGATCGGCTCGCCCGAATTCCTCGCCCCCGAGCGGGCGTTGGGCCGCAAGCCCGGCCCCGAGTCGGACCTGTGGTCGCTGGGCGTACTGCTGTACGCGGCCGTGGAGGGCAACTCGCCCTTCCGTCAGGACACTCCGCTGAGCACCCTGCGGGCGATCGTCGACGAGGAGTTGCCGCCGCCGCACCGGGCCGGCCCGCTCGCCCCGGTCATCGAGGGGCTGCTGCGCAAGGATCCGGCCGAGCGGCTGCCGGCCGAGCGGGCCGAGCAGGACCTGAGGATCATCGGCGCGGGCGGCACGCCCTTCGCGCAGACGGTGCCGGCACCGGCGTACACCCCGACCGTGGCCGCACCCTTCCGGCAGGAACCGCCCACGACCCCGTTCCGGCCGGCTCCCA
Organism: Streptomyces sp. 7R007; assembly: GCF_054850255.1. Classification (NCBI taxonomy): domain Bacteria; kingdom Bacillati; phylum Actinomycetota; class Actinomycetes; order Kitasatosporales; family Streptomycetaceae; genus Streptomyces; species Streptomyces sp. 7R007. The sequence continues at coordinate 2,516 of NZ_JBTWMV010000100.1, forward strand.
CTCCTGCTGCGACTCCGACGAGCACACCGACCGACACGGCACCGGACCGCAACCGGCGCGCGGCCGTCGTCCTGGTCGCGGGCGTCCTCGCCCTCGCGCTGGCGATCGCGGGGCTGACGTACGCGCTGCTCAACCGCGACGACGGCAAGGGGAACGCGGGCGACCGCACCACGTCGAGCGAGGCGTCCACGCCGGGCGCGACCGGCACCGCGACCGCGCCCGGCGGCGCCCAGAGCCCCACGACGAGCAGGAGCAGTGCCGCCGGCAGCCAGGCGCCGCAGTCCGTGCGGGTCACGCTGTCCGGCTCGCGGACCGACTATGCGGGGACGTGTCCGCCCTCCGGCGGGGAGGCGCCCGCGTTCACCGCGACCATCACCGTGGGCCGGCTGCCGGCCGAGGTGACGTACCGGTGGGTGTCGAAGGACGGGCAGGTGATGGATCCGGGGTGGAAGACCCTGTCCTTCCCCGCGGGCGGCGGGCGGACCAAGCAGGACAAGGCGTTCGTGACGACGTACGACAGCGGGGGGACCTTCCGGAACTCGATCAGCGTCGAGGTGCGCTCGCCGGTGCACACGACGTCCGACTCGGTGCCGTTCTCGGTGACGTGCGAGGGGGCGACCCCGACGGGCGGGGCCTCCCCCAGTGTGTCGCCGTCCCCCTCGGGGTGATCAGGCGTTGTTGGTCAGCACGGGCAGGTAGCCGCCGGACTGGCCGGAGGCGGTGGGGTGGTAGGACTCGCCGATGTCGAGCCAGTCGACGCTGTGCAGCCAGGAGCTGCCGGAGCAGATCTCGTGGCCGGTGAAGGTGGTGCGGACGTCGCCGAAGGTGAAGCCGTGGTTGGCGGCGGCCTTGGCGAGGGCGGTGTCCAGGTAGTCGGCCGCGCCGTTGATCGCCTGCCGTTTGGTCTCGGACAGGCCGATGCAGGTGGTGCCGAGCTTGTAGAAGCGGGGGTAGCCGAGGACGACGACGTGGGCGTTCGGGGCCTTGCTGCTGATCGCCGAGTAGACGCTGTCGAGTTGGCCCGGCAGGGTCGAGTCGACGTACGCCTTGGCGGTGTTGATGCGGGACAGGCAGGTGCTGTCGGACTGCAGGACGCAGGTCGTCATGACGTCCGAGAAGCCGGCGTCGTTGCCGCCGACGGTGATCGACACGAGGCTGGTGGCGGAGCTGAGCGTGCCCAGTTGTCCGGAGAGAACATCACCCGTTCGGGCGCCGGAGCAGGCCATGAAGTCGAACGTCGAGGGTGAATGGGCTGCCGCCCAGAGGTAGGGGTAGGCCTTCGTGCTGCGGTCGCAGGAACCGCTGGAGCTGATGTAACTGCCCGCTCCGACTCCCGAGGAGTAGGAGTCGCCGAGGGCCACATAGCCGCCGTTCGCGGCGAGTTGGGACGCCTGCGCCGTCGTGGCCCCGGTGAGGGCGGCGGTGACGGCGAGGAGGATCGAGCTCACGAGGCCGACAATTCGGGAACGTCTCATGGAACCTCCCTTTAGCAGGATCTCTGCCATAACCGTCGTAGCAACTACGCGCGTTTCCGGGAAGTGTTCATGTCAATAATTTCCGGCTTGCACGGTCCGCCGCCCATCGCGCCGCCCTCGTCCGCGTCTTGACGCCCCGTCTCACGCTGCGCGACATTGAAGCCCGGCATTCCGACGCGCTGGGGGGCAAAGTCGTCAATGCGGACCTTGGACATCAGGACGTTCTCGACCGGCGGCACGCTGTCGCCGCTGCTCGCGGGGGCCGCGACGGCCGTCGGGGTCTTCGGCGCCCTGCTCGCGCTCACCGACGCGGACTCGCCGCTGCGCGGGCCGCTCACCCTGTTCTTCCTCATGGCGGCTCCCGCGACGGCCCTCGCGGCCGCGCTGCGCGGTCTGGAACGTTTCGGCCGCACTCTCGCCGCGCTCGCCGGCGCGGTCGTCCTCGACATGCTGGTGGCCCAGGGCATGCTCGCGGTTCACCGATGGTCGGTACGTGGCGGGATCGTCGCCATAACCGTGATCAGTGTTCTTCTTTTTCTTCTAAGTTGTGTAACGGTCAAACCAACAAAAACGTGAGGCCTCGTTCCAGGCCTTGCCATACGGACGCAATCGTCAATACCGTCGTACATCTCACCCGCATCGGTACCGTCATCGTGCGGCTCATGGGGAGGGCTCAAGGACCGCGACGGTCGCCGACGTGGGGCGCGGTAGGGGGGTGCCGTGCTCGGTGACCGCACTTGTGACCGAGTCGTGCCGCGCGACCGTCTGCCTCTGCGCGACAGACGGCCGGCCAGCTTTGCCAGCTTCGGCGTGCGCGGAGATCCCTTTCGTCACGCCTCAGGCGTCAACCCCCCTTTCGAACCGGATACAGAGCCGGGCCGCCCAGGGGCGGGCGGTCCACCGGACGAGAGGGACCAGACTCATGAGTTCCGTTCTGCGGCCGGCGACGACGGGCCAGGACCCGTCGACAGCCGGCAAGTACCGGCCGATCTCTTCTCACCTGGCGATCGCTCCGCCGGTGAGCGTGGTGATCCCCGCCATGAACGAGGCGGAGAATCTCCCGTACGTCTTCAAGACCCTTCCGGACTGGATACACGAAGTCGTCCTCGTCGACGGCAACTCCACGGACGGCACCGTCGAGGTGGCCCGTGAGCTGTGGCCGGAGGTGAAGGTCGTCGAGCAGCGCGGCAGGGGCAAGGGGGACGCGCTGATCACCGGGTTCGAGGCGTGCACCGGCGACATCGTCGTGATGGTGGACGCGGACGGCTCGGCCGACGGCAACGAGATCGTGTCGTACGTCTCCGCACTGGTCTCCGGCGCCGACTTCGCCAAGGGCTCGCGCTTCGCCAACGGCGGCGGCACCGACGACATGACCTTCATCCGCAAACTGGGCAACTGGGCGCTGTGCACCATCGTCAACCGCAAGTTCGGCGCCCGCTACACCGATCTCTGCTACGGCTACAACGCGTTCTGGCGGCACTGCCTCGACAAGATCGACCTGGACTGCACGGGGTTCGAGGTGGAGACCCTGATGAACATCCGGGTGGTCAAGGCGGGGTTGAAGGTGCAGGAGATACCGAGCCACGAGTACCTCCGCATCCACGGCACCAGCAACCTGCGGGCCGTACGGGACGGTTTCCGGGTGCTGAAGGTGATCCTCAAGGAGCGCTCCAACCGGCGCGAACTGCGCCGCCAGGAACATCCCTCGCCGCTGCTCGGCTCGGTCCCGCTCGACTCGGCACCGCTCGACTCGGTCCGGGGAGAGGCGTCTTGAGCGATCCCGACATCTCCGTCGTGATCTGCGTGTACACCGAGGACCGCTGGGAGGACATCCTCGCGGCGGTCTCCTCCGTGCGCACGCAGTCCCGGCCCGCGCTGGAGACACTGCTGGTCGTCGACCACAACCCGGCCCTGCTGGAGCGGCTGGCCAAGGAGTACAAGGAGGCCGCGGACGTCCGGGTGCTCGCCAACGCGGGCCCGCGCGGCCTGTCCGCGGGCCGCAACACCGGCATCGCCGCCTCGCACGGCGAGATCATCGCCTTCCTCGACGACGACGCCGTGGCCGAGCGGGACTGGCTGCGGCACTTCGCCGCGGGGTACGCCGATCCCCGGGTGATGGCGGTGGGCGGCCGCACCATGCCGGTCTGGGCGTCGGGACGGCGTCCGGCCTGGTTCCCCGAGGAGTTCGACTGGGTGGTGGGCTGCACCTACCGGGGCCTGCCGCCCGGCCGGGTGCGCGTCCGCAACGTCCTGGGCGGCAACGCCTCGTTCCGGCGCACGGCCTTCGACGCGGCCGGCGGCTTCGCGACCGGCATCGGCCGGGACGGCGACCGGCGCCCGCTGGGCTGCGAGGAGACCGAGCTGTGCATCCGGCTCACCCGCGCCAGACCGGACGCGGTCCTGCTGATCGACGACCGCGCGGTGATCCACCACCGGGTACCCGAGGCGCGTCAGCACTTCGGGTACTTCCGCACGCGCGCCTACGCCGAGGGCCTGTCCAAGGCGCTGGTGGCGCGCAGCGTCGGCGCCGGCAAGGGACTCGAGTCCGAACGCCGGTACGCCACCCGGGTGCTGCCGGCCGGCGTGGCGCGCGGTCTGCGGGACGCCGTACTGGCCCGGCCGGGCGGTGCGGGGCGGGCCGGCGCGATCGTCGCCGGGGTGCTCACGGCGGCCGGCGGGTACGTGGTCGGCACCGTCCGGGCGCGCAGGGGCGCCGCCGCCTTCTCCGTGGCCGGGGTCGACGAGATCGAGGGGGGGATCCCATGAGTGAGGGGTTCGTGCCGATCCTGATGTACCACTCGGTCGCGACGGCGCCGAACGACGCCACCCGTGCGCTGTCGGTGGCGCCGGAGGCGTTCGCCGAGCAGATGGCGATGATCGGCGACCTGGGCCGCACGCCCGTCACCACGGCCGAGCTGGCGGCTCGGTGGCGCTCCGGACGCCCGCTGCCGCCGCGCCCGGTGCTGATCACCTTCGACGACGGCTACGAGGGCGTGCACCGGCACGCCCTGCCCGTGCTGGCCAAGCACGCCTTCCCCGCCACCCTGTTCGTCGCCACCGGCTGGATCAGGGGCGCCCACGACACCGGGGGCGGCCTCGACACCATGCTGGACTGGGACCAGGTGCGCGACCTCGCGGCCACGGGCGTCGAGATCGGCGGCCACAGCCACACCCACCCGCAGCTCGACCAGCTCGACGACGCCGCGCTGCGCCACGAGCTGGTCCGCTGCCGGGACATCGTCGCCGCCGAACTGGGCACCGCGCCGGTCTCGTTCGCCTACCCGTACGGCTACTCCAGCCGCCGGGTGCGCACCGCGGTGCGCGAGACGGGGTACGCCCAGGCGCTCGCCGTGGGCAACGGCCTGGCCCGGCGCCGGCAGGGACCGTACGCCCTGCGGCGGGTGACCGTACGCCGCCGCACGGACAGCGCGGAGTTCGCGCGGCTGATAGAGGGCCGCGCGATCGCCCGCACCTTCGCCGGGGACCGTGCCCTCACCAAGGGCTACGCCCTGGTCCGCAGAGCCCGTCAGGTCCGCCGGAAGGCCATCCGTTCCCGTGTCTGACACGACGACCACCACCGAGGCGCAGCCCGCGAAGGCGCCGGCCCAGCCCGGGCGCCGGCTCCGGCTGCCCGGCCTGGGCCGGTCCGCAGGCGGCAGCCAGCTGTTCCGCAACGCCTACGCCCTGATGCTCAACACGGGCATCTCCGCCGTGCTCGGCCTCGGCTACTGGCTCATCGCCGCGCACTACTACTCCGACTCCGCGGTCGGCCAGGGTTCGGCCGCGATCGCCGCGATGAAGCTCCTGGCGGGGCTCACCGCGGTGACGCTGACCGGCGCGCTCGCCCGCTTCATCCCCGTGGCCGGACGGGCCACCGGGCGGCTCATCTTCCGTACCTACGCGGGCAGTTCGCTCGTGGTGTCGCTCGCCGCGATCGTCTTCCTGCTCACCCTGAACCTGTGGGGGCCGTCGTACCGCTTCCTGCACGGTCCCGTCCACGGGCTCGGCTTCATCGTGGCCGTGATCGCCTGGAACCTGCTCACCCTCCAGGACGGGGTGCTGACCGGGCTGCGCAGCGCGCCCTGGGTGCCGGTGGGCAACACCGTGTTCTCCGGGGTCAAGCTGGTCCTGCTGGTGGGGCTCGCCGCACTGATCCCGACGACGGGCGTGTTCGTCTCCTGGGTCGCGGCCATCGCCACCTCCGTGGTGCCGCTGGGCTGGCTGGTCTTCCGGCGGCTGGTGCCCCGGCACGTCGAGGCCACCGAGGACCACGCGCGCCCGCCCTCCGTGAAGGAGATCGGCCGCTTCCTCGCCGGCGACTACACCGGCTCGCTGTTCTCGCTCGCCGTGGTCTACCTCGTCCCGGTGATCATCGCCTCGCAGGTCAGTTCCGAGGACAACGCGTACTTCTACATCACCACCACGATCGGCGGCACGGTCAACCTGCTCGCCATCAACATGGGCGCCTCGCTGACCGTCGAGGGCTCGCACGACCCGGCCCGGCTGGCCGCCAACACCCGGGCCGCGCTGAAGCGGATGGCCCGGATCATGCTGCCGATCTGCGGGCTGCTGTTCGTCGGCGCGCCGTGGATCCTGGGCGTCTTCGGCCAGGGCTACGCGGACGCGGCGACCCCGCTGCTGCGCTGGTTCGCGGTCGGGGCGCTGCTGCGGGTCGTGATGGAGACGTACTTCGCGGTGCTGCGCGCGCAGAGCCGCACCGCCGGACTGGCCTGGCTGCAGGGCCTGTTGTGTGTGCTGGTGCTCGGCCTGACCCTGCTGCTGCTGCCCCGGATGGGGCTGACCGGCGCCGGTGTCGCCGAGATCTCGTCGCTGGCGGTGATTGTCACGATCGCCGCGCCGAAGCTGTACCGGACCCTCACGGCCGCGCCGGCCGAGGTCCCGGAGGCCACGGCACCCGACGGGGACCTCGCCGACCTGGGGGCACGTGAGGTGCCGGCCACCCCCCAACGGCGCCGTCCCGCCTGGGCGTTGGACACCGACACCCTCGCCCTCGGCATCCACGTCGACTTCGACCACCAGGAGCGCCGCCCCGACGTCCGCCCGGGGCCGGGCACCCCGCCCACGGGCACGCCCGTCGTGCGGGCCGAGCACCGGCCGACGTGGGCGGTGGGGCTTCCGGTGGAGGAACGGGAGCCGGGGTCGGAGGCCTCGCTGGGGCCGGCGGAGATCGACGCGCCCTTCGAAGAGGCCGCGGTGTCCGAGCAGGAGGCCGTTCAGGCGGAGGCCGTACCGGCGGAGGCCACACGGGAAGAGGCACGGTCCGCTGGAGCGCCGCCGCCCCTGTCCTGGCGGGAGCGTCTGCAGCCGACCCGGGCCGGTCTGCTGCTGGGCTGTCTGCTGACCGCCGCGCTGCTGCTGTACTGGGTGCCCGCGTTGGCCCTCGGCGAGAGCGATCTCGACGAGATGGGCGGGCTCGGGCTGATCTCCGTCCTGCCGCTGCCCACGCTCGTCGGCGCCGCCCTGCTGGTCGCGGTGTTCGCCTCGCTGCTGTGGCTGGGCCGCGAGCACAAGGCGCTGCTGCTGGCCACGCTGCTGGCCACCGTCGTGTCGCTGCACGCGCTGCCCGCGGTGATCGAGACCGAGCCGCGGTTCCCCACGGCCTGGCAGCACCTCGGGTTCCTCGACTACATCGACCGCACCGGCTCCGCCGTACCGGACCTGGACGCGCGCTGGAGCTGGCCCGACTTCTTCGCGGTGGCCGCGTTCGTCGGCCGGGCCTGCGGGCTCACGGACTACACGGAGGTCATCCGCTGGTGGCCGCTGACCATCCAACTCCTCTACCTGGCACCGATGTTCCTGCTGGTGCGGTCGATGCGGGCGAGCTGGCGGGCCAAGTGGACCGGCATCTGGATCTTCGTCCTGAGCGGCTGGGTCGGCCAGGACTACTTCTCCCCGCAGGGCTTCACGTTCCTGCTGTATCTGACGTTCGTGGCGGTCCTGCTCGTCTACTTCCGCGCACCGCGGATGATCTGGGCGAGGAGTCGGCCCGGCGAGGCGGAGGTCGAGCCGACCGACCGGCGTCAGCAGGTCGTCCTGCTCGGGGTGTTGATCGGCCTGTTCGCGGCGAGTGTGCCCGCCCACCAGCTCACCCCGTTCGTGATGCTGGGGGTGCTCACCGCTCTCGTCCTGATCGGCCGGTCCGAACTGCGCGGCCTGCCCGTCCTGTTCGGCGTGCTGGTCGCGGCCTGGCTGGGCTTCATGGCCGAGCCGTACTGGTCGGGGCACTTCAACGACCTGTTCGGCGGGGTCGGCGGGGTCGGCAGCAATGTCTCCACCTCCGTCTCCGGCCGTATCCAGGGCGGCAGTTCGAGCCACAAGCTGGTGCTGTACACGCGGGTGCTGCTGGCCGGCTCCGTGCTGCTGTTCGCGTGCTGGGGCTGGTGGCGGCGGCGCGACCACAAGTACCGCGAGCGGTCCCTGCTGGTGCTCACCTTCGTGCCGTTCCTGGGCTTCGGCATGCAGTCCTACGGCGGCGAGATGGCGCTGCGCGTCTTCATGTTCGCCGCGCCCGGCGCCGCCCTGCTGGCCGGTCTCGCCCTGTTCCCGCGCACCGGCGTCACCGCCGAGGAGCGGGACAAGGACCGGGTGAGCCTCGCCCCGCTGGCCGCGCTGATGGCGGGGCTGCTGCTCATGTGCGGCTTCCTGGTGGCACGGTGGGGCAACGAGCCGTTCGAGCGGGTGCGGCCCGGCGAGGTCGCCGCCATGGACTACGTGTACGCCCACGACGAGCCGACGGTGCGCCTGCTGTGGCTGAGCAACGACACCGTCAACGACGTGACGCCGGCGATGCCGTGGGGCGCGCGGGACATGGAGCGCGTCACCTACGTGCCGACGCTCGCGCCGGCCGACCCGGTCCTGGTGTCCGGCCTGGTCAAGGCGCTCAAGGACGCCGGCCCGAACTCGTACCTGATGATCAACGCGAGCCAGGTCGCCTACCTCCGGATGGACGTGGGCTACTCGGCCACCTGGCAGCCCCGGCTGATGCAGAACCTGGACCGGCGTGCCGAGTTGAAGAAGGTGTTCGTCAACGACGACGCCGTGCTCTACGCGTTGAGGAAACAGCCCGGGGGCGAGGTGCCGAAGCCGGACCCCGGTCCGATCGGGCCGCAGATCACCTGGACGCCGTGGTCGGTCGTGGGCGGACTGGCCGCGCTCGCGCTGGTCGTGCTGCTGACGGCACGGGAGGCGGTGCGGGTCGCGGTGCGGCCGAGCGTGCGGCAACTGCGGTGGCTGCAGAGCAGTTTCTGGTTCTCGCTGCCGCTGCTGGCGGTGCTGCTGGCCTCGCTGGTGCAGCGGTTCCTGACCATGAAGTGACGGGCGAAGTGGCTCTGGCGGCCGCCTACCGCTTGAGCCACTTCACCTCGTACGCCTGCATGGGGAACCGCTTGCCGTCGACCAGCGCGCTGATGGACCGGTCGAGGGTGTTGACGACCAGGACGTCCTCGTCGGTGGCGAGGACGCGCACGTTGGGCACGTCGTCGGCGGCGACGGACACCGTCTCGTACCTGCTGCCGGGCCCGAACGCCCGGTCGAACCGGGAGACCAGGTCGAACATGGGCAGGGCCCTGCCCCCGTCCGCGCCCTCCGTCGGCGTCCACAGACACCCCGCGCAGCCGTCGCCCTTCTCGTCCTCCGGGTTCCAGTAGAAGCCGGAGGAGGCGCCGCCCCTGACCATGGCGATCATGCCGGCGGCCTGGACGGCGACCCGGCGGGCCTCGGACCAGCCGGTGCGCTCGTCGTTGCCGTCGGCGGGCTCGACATAGTACTCGGCCCACCACAGCGGCAGGTTCCCGGTCCGCTGCCGCACCCACCTGCCCACCGCGGTGAGCTTGTCGGTGGCCGCGAACTCGTCGGGCAGCAGCTCGTCGTCGTTGGTGTAGCTGGAGCCGTCGACGACGACGAAGTCGGCGCCCGCCTTGTGCCTGTTCCAGTAGGCGAAGGCGTCCAGGACCCGCTGGTCCATGGCGCCCCAGGGCCCCTTGAAGGTCGCGGAGGCCTCGTCGGCACGCGGGTCGACGCTGTCCATCACCAGGTAGGGCCCGCCGACCATGATGTCCTTGTCGACCTTCTTCAGGGCCGCGTAGACCAGGTTGTAGAGCTTGGTGTACCCCTCGTAGTCCCAGCGGCCCTTCGCGTCGTTCCAGAAGCCCTTGAACTCGTTCCACACGACGAAGTGGCGCACGTCGGGGTAGCGCCTGGCGACGGTCGCGGCGAGCGCGGCGAAGTCGGCGTAGTGCTCGGGCAGCGGGGCCGTCTCCAGCGCGGACCGGC
>NZ_JBTWMV010000101.1:0-12117 GCF_054850255.1 Streptomyces sp. 7R007
CTAGTAGGAAGGTGACGCGGCGGTCGCGTGCCGAGAGAAGCTGCAGGACAGCCCTTTATCAACCTCTTTGTTCACCCTCACGTCGGTGACGACCGCACGGCCTCCGCGCAGCCGTCGGCGTCGAGGGCGCCGACCACATTGAGATGCTCGACCTGCCATGCGGACCGGCTTCGCTTGTGCAGACGCGTTTGACCGCATCACCGCAGACAGGGACAAGCACCCCACGCGAACTGCTTCAGGTCAGGGCTTACGTTCCCGGCTTGGACGGCCAGTGCATCGCGATCCTGGCGCTGGCCACGACCGAGGTGGACCGTGCGAACCAGTACCGTGACCTACTCAGAGACGTCGCCGGTACGGTCAGCTTTCCTTCCTTCCGTGGGCCTATCGGAGGGGAGTGTTTCGTGCACGGCGGCTCCTGCGGCAGTACCCCTGGCAGGTCTGCGAGATGCCCCTGAAGCGCCGCACCAGCAGGTGACGATGGTGATGCATCGCTCCATCTGGTGGGGCGGCCGGCTGGGGAAGCGTGCCAAGCCCGCGCGCAGGGCACAGGTACGGGAGATCCGGTTCGCCGGTGATCCTCGCTTCGCCGCTGTGATCGCCGTACCAGGCCCACGCCGCCTCTACGTGATCCATCAGCGACCGAGCTACAACCCCGGCCTTCCAGCCGATGCCCACGGAGCCGGCTCGGACGCCCTGGAACGCGCGCGCCGCGCCGGCGTTCGCGCATAGAAGGCACCCACGCTGCCGTCATGTCGGCGCCGGCTCGCATAAGGGCTGCCCGGTTACGTCCGCCCTCGGACCGAAGGACACCACTCTTTACTCCTGCTTGTCCCCCGCCATACCTCTCCTATAGCCGTTCTCCCTAGTGTCGTGGGGTTGGCATGTGCACAGAGGGAAGTACGGGGGTGGCGTGCATGTCGGATCTGAAGAAGACGGCGGCGTCGATGCACACGGCGGCGTCGGGACTGCGGTCGGTCGGACAGCACACGGCGAGGCCGTTGCAGCAGTTCGAGGCGCAGTCACGGGACTTGGACGCGCTGGGGGCGCTGGGTTCCCTCCTCGGAGCGAAGAGCGAGATCGAGCAGGGCATGCGGACGCTGACCAAGCTGACGAAGGCCTTGGAGGAGGAGTGGGAGGCGGAGGCGAAGCTGGTCGGTGAGGTCTCCGACGCCTTCGACCTGCTGGACGTACTGATCGCGGCCGAGGCCCAGGCCGGGAAGGGCTGACCCGGACACCGCCATGGTCGATCTCAACCCGCTGCACTACATCAACAAGTTCAACCACATGTTCGGCGACAGCGTCGCCAGTGGCCTGGAGTTCCTGGGCATCTCCGATCCGGCGGTGGACCCGGACGGCGTACGCGAGATCGCCAAGAAGTGGCGGCATCTGGCCACCGGCCTGGATGACGCCGCCGAGGCGGCCCGCAAGTCGCTCGCCGACGTCGAATGGGACGGCAAGGCGGCCAAGGCCTTCAACAAGCGTTCGAAGGCGGCCCGCAAGCAGGCCACGGACATGGCCCATTCCCTGCGGGAGGGTGCCAAGGCGCTGGACGACTTCGCCGACAAGGCCCACGAACTGCTGTCCGAGATCGGGGTGATGCTGGCGGAGATCGCCGAGTTCGAGATCGCCGGTCTGGCCCTGGACGTACTGACGGCGGGCGCGTCGTCAGTGGCCTCCACGCTGATGGCGGGCGAGCGGGCGATGAAGGTCGTCGCGCTGATCGGCCGGATCGAGGAGGAGGGCACCGCCCTGGGCTCCGTGATCCGCGGGGTGATGGAGGTCATCCGCGGTATCGAGCGGGCGCTGCAGGCGCTGAAGGAGGTCCGCGGGGTCGCGTCGGTGGCCAAGATGGCCAAGGGGGGTATGGAGTTCACCGCCTTCCAGACGCTGCTTGAGGACCCGGGCGCGTTCAAGGACCCGCAGAAGCTGGCCGGGCTGCTGGCCGAGGGCGCGGCGATGGGCGTCGGCTTCGGCGTGCTGGGCAAGGCCCTGGGCAAGGGCCTCAAGGCCCTGGGCCCGGCGGCGCTGGCCAAGCTGAGCAAGTCGCTGGGCCTGGACTGCGCGGCCTTCGAACGCCTCAAGCTCAACCCGGGCTTCGACAAACTGCCCGCCTCGGTCCGCACCATGCTCAAGAAGTTCGTGCGGGACCCGATCGACGTGGCCACCGGCGACATGTCCCTCACCCGCACGGATGTGTCCCTGCCGGGCGTGCTGCCGCTGGTGGTGGAGCGCACCCACATCTCCTCCTACCGTTTCGGCGGCTGGTTCGGCCCCACCTGGGCCTCCACCTTGGACCAGCGCGTCCAGGTGGACGAGGAGGGCTTCGTCTACGCCACCGCCGACGGCGCCCGCATCTGCTTCCCGCCCCTCGACCCCCACGCCACCGACCCGGTACGCCCACTGACACCGGGCGCCCGCCTGACCCTGGCCTGGGACACCGAGACCGACGGCGCGGTGCGCGTCACCGACCCGGACACCGGCCTGGCCCACGTCTTCCACTCCCCGGTGCCGGCGGCCGGCGAGACGGCGGTCGACCTGCCGCTACAGCACATCACCGATCGCAACGGCAACCGCATCACCATCGAGTACGCGCGCGGCGACATCCCCTCCGCCATCGCGCACTCCGGCGGCTACACGATCGCCCTGGAACACGACCCGTCCCGCTCCCGCATCACCGCCCTGCGCCTGCTCGACCCCGGCCACCCGGACGGACCCGGCACCACCCTGCTCACCTTCGCCTACGACGAGCACGGCCACCTCGCCCAGGAGGTCAACTCATCCGGCTTGCCGCTGTGTTACACCTACGACGAGACCGGCCGGATCACGTCCTGGACCGACCGCAACGCCACCACGTACTGGTACCGCTACGACGAGGCCGGTCGCGTGGTCGCCACCGGCGGCACCGCCGACGCCCTGGCCTCCACCCTCACCTACGACACCGTCACCCGCACCACGTACGTCACCGACTCCCTCGGCCACACCCGTACCTACGAGCACAACGACCAGCTACGCCTGACCCGCGAAACCGATCCCCTCGGCAACAGCATCCGTCAGGAGTGGGACGCGGACCTGCGCCTCATCTCGGTCACCGATCCGCTCGGCCACACCACCCGCTATGCCTACGACGAGCACGGACGCCTCGTCTCGATCACCCGCCCCGACGGTCAGAAGACGACCACCGAGTACAACGACCTGGGCCGTCCGGCTGTCGTGGCGACGCCGGGCGGTGCCGTCTGGCGGCAGGAGTACGACGAGCGCGGCAACCGGACCGCCGTACGGGACACCACCGGCACCGTCGCTTGCTTCTCCTACGACAGGAACGGGCGGCTGATCTCGGCCACCGACGCGCTCGGCAGCGTCACACGCCTGCGCTGCGACGCGGCCGGACTGCCTCTGGAGGTCACCGATCCCCTGGGCGCGGTCACGCGCTACGAGCGGAACGCTTTCGGCCGTGTCGTCACCATCGTGGACCCGGCGGGCGCGACAACCCACCTGGAGTGGACGGTCGAGGGTCGTCCGCTCAGCCGTACGGAACCGGATGGTGCCGTCGAGACCTGGGCGTACGACGGTGAAGGCAACTGCGTCCGCCACACCGACCCGGTCGGCGGCGTCACGTCGTTCGAGTACACGCGCTTCGATCTCGTCGCCGCGCGCACCGGACCCGACGGAGTACGTCACGCGTTCGTCCACGACAGCGAGCTGCGTCTGACGGGCGTCGTCAACCCGGCAGGCCTCACCTGGACGTACCACCACGACGCGGCGGGACGCCTCGTCGCCGAGGTCGACTTCGACGGCCGTACCCGCAGCTACACCCACGACGCCGCCGGCCGACTGCTCACCCGCACCAACGCCCTCGGCCAGACGGTGCGCTACGAACGCAACGCGCTGGGCCAGATGGTGCGGAAGGATGTCGAAGGACAGGTCACGACGTTCGCCTACGCACCCTCGGGCCGACTCAGCAGCGCCGTCGGCCCGGATGCCGCCATCTCGCTGGAACTGGACGAGCGTGGTAGGCGGCTGTCGGAGACCGTCGATGGCCGGACTCTGAGCTACGCGTACGACGCCCTGGGCCGCCGCACCAACCGCACCACGCCCGGGGGCGCGACCAGTGTGTGGACGTACGACGCGGCGGGCCGCCCCAGCCGGCTCACGGCCTCCGGGCACTCGATCGGCTTCGAGCGGGACGCGGCGGGCCGTGAGACCGCCTTCCGCTTCAGTGAGAGTCTCGCCCTGGCCCACGCGTTCGACGCGGCCGGACGGCTCGCCGAGCAGAGCCTGGTCACGGACGCGGGCGTGCTTCAGCGCCGGGCCTACTCCTACCGCCCGGACGGCGCCTTGGTCCGCATCGACGATTTGCTGGACGGTACCCGGCACGTCGACCTCGATGCGGCGGGCCGTGTCACCGCCGTCCGAGCCGAGAACTGGACGGAGACGTACGCTTACGACGAGGCGGGGAACCTCACCTTCGCGGACTGGCCCGCCACTCACCCTCACCACGAGGCCACGGGACAGCGGAGCTATACCGGGACCCGCATCACTCGAGCCGGCGGCGTCCGGTACGAGCACGACGGCGCGGGACGGATCGTCGTACGCCAGAAGACCCGGCTGTCCCGCAAACCCGATACATGGCGTTACACCTGGGACGCCGAGGACCGGCTGACCGGCGTCGTCACTCCCGACGGCACCCGCTGGCGCTACCGATACGACCCACTCGGGCGCCGTGTCGCCAAGCAGCGACTAGCCGCGGCCGACGACCGGGTCGTGGAGGAGACCACCTTCGTCTGGGACGGTCACACCCTGTGCGAGCAGACCACCACGGCCGGGAACCAGCCGCACCCGGTCGTCGTCACCTGGGAGCACTACGGTCGCCGCCCCCTGGCTCAGACCGAACGCCTCCTCGCCGCCGACGCTCCGCAGCACGTCGTCGACCGTCGTTTCTTCGCCATCGTCACCGACCTCGTCGGCACTCCCACCGAACTCGTCGACGAGACGGGCGACATCGCCTGGCGTACCCGCGCGACGCTGTGGGGGAAGGCGACCTGGAACACCGACGCGACGGCGTACACCCCACTCCGTTTCCCCGGCCAGTACTACGACCCCGAAACGGGTCTGCACTACAACTACTTCCGCACCTACGACCCGGAGACGGCTCGCTACCTCAGCCCCGACCCACTCGGTCTGGCGCCCGCGCCCAACCCGGTGACATACGTCCACAATCCGCAGACGTGGATGGATCCCCTGGGTCTCGCGCCGGGGTGCGGGGAACCCGTAGGGCGCACCTTCGAGGAGGCGAAGGCGCAGGCGTTGCGGGACGCAGGGATCCCGGAGGGAGCGGAGCCTCTGGAGGTCGACAACTACGTTCCGGCCACGACGCCGGAGTGGCAGGGCTCCAAGCAGTTGATGGGCGAGGACCACCAGCCCATCTACTACACGGAAGAGGTCTACGAGCATCCGAACGGCGAGGATCTTATAGTTTTCCAGGACCACTGGTTCGGCCACCAAAAGCCTGGCGAACCCGGTTATCAGGGCCCGCACGTCCATGTACGGCCGTTCGAGGACACCCGCAACGGGCAGGTTCCGGGATGCGAGGAGCATTATTACTATGACCGTTGAGAGTTGTCTCGTGAATCCGGGAACGCTGCTGTCCCTCTACGGCCGGGTTCCTCCTCTCACCGGAGTCCGTATCCGATCGGTCAACCTCAACTGGCGGGGGCCGGCGGTAATCCTCCGGCTTGACATGCCGTTCTTTCCCCATGCGGCGCCGCAGGAGTGGGTCGACGCGGGAATGGACACCGTGCAGTGCCACTTCCAGTTCCTGGCGGTGGCCGGAATCCGCCTCACCCATTGGGACCCGCCGGCCTTCGGTGAGGTCGAGACCGCTCCGTATGGTACGGAACGGCGTATGCGGGTGGCGGTCAAGGGCAAGGGACTCCACCTTGCTTTCGAGTGCAGCGAATCCGTGCGCGTCGGCCATGTGAGCGCCTTCCGCAAGCAGGAGGACGGGTCCGATTCCGGTAGGCACCTCTTCGTCGGCGCGGTCGACGCCCGGCGGTACACGTCTCTTCCGGGAACCGAGGAGAAGACCTTCTATGAGCGCTGACGGAACCTTGCTTCTTCGCTCTCCGGACCAACTCGGAGAACCGTTCTACGTCCACATCGACGAGCGCGGGAACTCGGTGACGCTGGGATTCCTCACCCGAGGCCTTCCGCGGGATGCCCCAGCGGAATGGCGCGAAAAGGGGTTCAACGCCGTCGAGTCCACCTTCGTCTGTGAAGGACTGGCGGAGCTGCGCGTCACGGGGTGGGGAGCGGCCGAGGCGAAGAGTGTCGACGTGGTCGTCCGTGACGCAGGCGTCGAAGTGGTCCTGGGATCCGAGGAGTCGGGCATCAGCTTCAGAGCGCGCACCGTGCGCCTGGCCAGAACCCGCGCCTATCTCGCCTCGGACAGCCCGTGAGACCGCGGCTCCAGCTGACGACGTCCCTGCGGATCAGGACCGAGGGCCCCGCGACCTCCGGGCGCCTCCCGGCGCAGCCGCCCGAGTTCGGCTCGCTCAGCCACCCGCAACCGCCCGCCGACTGCCGCCTCCACGGGCCGGTCGGAGCTGCCGTCCCGTGGCGGCGCCGGCGCGAGACTCCTGTGCAACTCCGAGTCACAAGCGCGTTGCTTGGACCCCATGAAGCCCATGTGCGACCGAGATTGACGGAGAACCACCGTTGCATCACGAAACCGGAGAAATCGAGCGGGAGAAGCGGCGACTGTCACACCGTCCGTCGCCGCAAGAGACGCCGCCTGTCTTGTCGGTCTTCGACGTACGTACGCATTGCCCCGTTGCGGAGTTCGACGCCAGACTACGATCCGTTCTGACCCCCGCCCTTCAGCTTGCGGTGTCACATCCGTTCGAGGGGGAACTGCCCATTGATCCCCTTCCCGACTGGTTCACCGCCGCTACTCAAGGGATCTCGCCGTCCGCCCCGGAACAAGTGAGGCGTGGCGCGGAGCGCTATGCGGCCACGGTGGGCGGAGGCATCTGGAAACCAGGGGAGTGGCTGTACCAATTCGACCCCGAATCCGAGTTCCGGGGCTGGGCCTGGTGGGATCTGACGCAGAGAGGCGAACGTGAGGCGCGCATCTGGGTCGACTCATGGGGCGAGTCCTTCTTCGCCTGCGACGAACTTCGGTGGCTAGCCTACGTTTCCGGCGCCGAGGAAGTAACCGGCCCGACCCTTGCGCGATCTGCCGACTGGATTGCGGCGCTGGACTCCTGAACGATCGCTGGTGAGCCAGGAGCGGCTACTGCATGAGGGGTAGCCAGGACGCAAGGCGGAAATGGATGGCTGCGGCCATCAGTACCTTTTGCAATGTCCTGATAGAGGGGCGGCGCCAAGGCAAGAGGGTTCACCATCAGCTGCGCAACGCCGGTGGTGCTGCTTTGCTTCTTCATGAGTGGAACGGCTGCTTCACAGTTGCCCGGCACCGGACAGTCGTCGCGTTATGCAACTGTGACGCCTCAAGAGGGTGCCGGCGAGACGGGTTTGGCCGGCTAACCTCCATAGGTTGACAGGCTCTCGCTGGTGTCACCGGATGCCCCGGATAGCTTTGGTTCGCTCAAGAGAAGCCTCGTCTCACCGGGAGTCGACCGTGAACCGCCGCCCCACCTTGCTCGCAGCGATCGCGCTGACCGCCACTGCGGCCCTGTCGCTGTCCGCGTGCGGAAGCGACGACAACTCCAAGGGTAAAGACGCCGACAAGATCGCGGGGGCCGACACCGGCAAGGAGGTCTCGGCTTCGCCGACGGTCCCCACTTCGACGCAGGCTGATCGCCCCAACATCGAACTCCCCTCGGATTTGACCTACGCGTTCGACTGGCCCAAGACCGGCGACGCGAACAAAGATGCCGTCCTGTCCGACAGTGAGCAACTCATCAAGGCTGTCGACATGGCCATCGCCGATCAAGATGCGCTCAGCAAGGCGTATCGGTACTACTCCGAGGGTGAGGCGGCAGCCGGGAGCCAGGAGTTCGTTCAGGACTTCGTGGATCACAAGAATCGCGTTACCGGAGTCAAGCATTACTTCAACGCGAGGGTCGACCTCAACGGTGATGGGACGGCGGGCCTCGTCTACTGTGAAGATCAGACAAAGGCTTATAATAAGAGCATTAAAACGGGCAAGGTCACTGTTACTCAGCCATCCGAAGATGATTACGTCCTCTATGCTAGTCGGCTGAAGGTCAACAAGCAGGGTGTCTGGATTACTGAGACGCTGTCATCGCAACGGGGAAATGCCGCATGTCAATCCTGAAGTGCCGTGATTCAGCGACCGTGATCGTTGCAGTCGGTGCTCCTTTTCTGCTGTTCCCCGTCTCTGCTTTTGCGGTACACGGAAAAGATGATAAGACGAAATGGCAACCCGGACCCTGCGGCCTCCGCCGAAACCGATGGTAACGGCAAGGTCCCGGTGTCGGTCGGTGGTGTGGTCTTCGACCGTTCGAAGACCGGCAGCGCGTGCAGTACAACGCGAACGACCCCGACAAGGCGTTCAACAAGGACAAGAGCGGCAAGGGATATTGGTGGGGCTCGTGCGTCAACGAGAGCTTCCCTCCGAGGTGGGATGCGAGATCGATCCGGGCACTTCGGATGCGGTCACCTACCCGGCTTCCGGTGTCTGCCGGTTCGACAACGGCCGCATCGGTGAGCCGTATGCGAAAGGCAAGGCCAACGAGACGCCGCCCTGCGGTGTGAAGGCGAGCCGAATGCGCAAGAAACTCGGCGGGGAAATTCGCGCGTTACGCGTTACAGCGTTACCGGCGAAACCGAGTCGACGGCGAGAAACCGAGTGGGACCAAATCCCGCGTCGCCGAGAAAATACCCGGGGGGGCATCCTCCAAGATCATTTTTAAAAATTGCCGACGCCTACCTGCGCTCCTCCGGCGACGGCACCTACCCCCTGAAGGCCACCCTCACCTGGAAGATCCACTGGACCGGCACCGGCGTCCCGGGCGGGGATCTCCCCGACGGCACCTTCGGCGCCACCCAGAACGTCGTCGTCCAGGAAATCCAAGCCGTCAACCGCTGACATCCGTGGCGAAGAAAAGCACGTCAGAAACAGGTACCGCCCATGGCTGACCGTCTGAAAGTCGACGGCACCGAGTTGGACAAGTTCTTCAAGGATCTGAAGAAGGCGCGGGACTCTTTCACGTCCTTACAGAAGGTGTTGCACGACCCGGGCGTCAACGGCCTGGGCACGGACGACCTGGACAGGGCGTGTGACGAGTTCCAGGAAGACTGGCGTTACGGGGCCAAAGAGATCGGCGAGCAGATTCAGGAGCTCACGGATATCGCGAAGAAGGCCAAGAACGACTTCCACGAGGTCGACTTGGCCTTGGAGGAAGCGCTGGAAAAGGCGCGGCGAAATGGTGGGAAGAAGTGACCATTCCCACTGCCGACTCGGAGCGGCCGCAAGGTTTGAAGTCTGATCCCGGCGTCGACAACCCGTACACGCACATCGGGTTCAACCCGGCGCCGGGCAGCACGCACTTGGTACGTGACGTCCATCGTCACCTGACCAGCTGCGCGAAAGAAATGGAGAAGACGCACTCCAAGGTCACGAAGTTGATGGACGGCAGCTATTGGGAAGGCGACGCGGCGGTCGCGTTCCGAGAGAAGCTGCAGGACGGTCCTCTTCCGATCAACCTGAAGAACGGCACGCACTCCGTCCACAAGGCCGCCAAGCAACTGGATCTGTGGCTCACGGAGCTGGAGGATTTCCAGCGGCGCGCCAAGAAGCTCGACGGCGAGGCCAAGCATGCGCGAGAGGCGCTGGAGCGAGCGCGGGGGCATGCCGACAAGGCGAAGAACGCCCCCGCGCTGGACAAGGGCAAGGGCCGGGACTACGACGACGCCCACTCAGCCCTGACCAAGGCGAACACGGTGGTGAAGACGGCCCAGGAGGACCTGGACGACGTACTCCGCCGTGCCCGTTCACTGGCGACTGAGCACGAGGACACCGCCCGCAAGCGGGCCCGGCACATCAGCGACGCCACGCACAAACTGGCGCCGCATGAGCCGAGCGCGTGGGACACGTTCACCGACTGGGCGGCAGACAACCTGCCCGACATCCTCAGCGCCTGCGCGGCCGTACTCGGGGCCATCGCGCTGCTGGGCCTCACCGTGGTCGCACCCTGGGTACTGTTCCTGGCCGCAGGTCTGCTGAGCGGCGTGGCCTTCGGCCTCCGCCTCAGCGATCCCGAGGTCATGGCGTCCCTGAAAGACGGCCTTACGAAGGGCGAGATGGACGTTGAGTTCTGGAGCAACGCCCTGGGAGTCGCGGGAGATTTCTTGGGCATGCTGCCGGGATTGGGAGCGGTCTTCAAAGGGCTCATGAAGACTCCCGAACTCATGTCCACGATGTCTCGGGCAGTCGGTGAGGCCGATGAAGTGCTGACGCTTGGCCAGAAAGTGGCCAGGGCCGGTTCCTTGAGCTGGTCGTCCATCAAGACAACCGGGACGTCCATCAGGACGGAGGCGGCTGCGGCCGAAGGCGCGGTGAACATCCTGGCTCATCCCAGGGTGCTTGGTGGGCGATTGGCACCGATCGTGGAGAAGATCGACAAGCCGGCGACGTATCTCGGAGCCGGTACGGCTGTCTACGGCGTCGCCAGCAGCCTTGTGAGCAGCCTCGACAGCGACGGGGCCAAGACTGCAACCAATCTGCTCGACGGTCCCAGAACGTTGGGCATTGATCTGCCGGCCACAGTGGGTGCGCTGCACTTCTTCATCTCAGGTGCAGGTGAAGCGTCATGAGTAGCGCTCCCTATCTGGTCGATGAATCCGCCATGAGCGAGGACGCGGATGTCTGGTTCGCGATGCCTCCGGGATTCGTCCCGCTTCCCCTGCCTGATGTGGTGGAGGTGGCCGACGGCATGACTGAGAGAGTGCGCCCGGGGAACGCGCTGAGTCCGCTTCTGGATGCGTTCAGCGATGCAGCGGCTCAGCGCCGGCTGCTGACTGACCTCGGCCCTGTCGCCCGTATGGCCCGCCTCCTGCTGGGAGTCGGGGCGGTGCACTGCTGTCTTGGTGTCCATGCAGACGACGAGGGTGATGGGAGGCCGCTTCTGTCCCTGTTCACCCTTGCATCACGAACGACTGATTGGGCCTCACGCAGCGTTCTGGCGGCCCGTGCCGCCGCAGGTGCAGAAAACGCCCGGCACATCGAGATTCTCGATCTACCGTGCGGCCCGGCCTCCCTGGTGCAGAGCGTCCTCAGCGCTCCAGCGGAGGCGGGACCGTCTCTCGGGCGAGAACTACACCAGGTCACTGCCTATGTTCCGAGTCTCGACGGTCGGCGCATCGCGATCCTGACGCTGGCCACGACGGAAGTGGGCCGTGTGCATCGCTACCGTGCCTTGCTCAAGGACATCGCCGCCACGGTCAGCTTCGACAACCCGCTTGCGGACGTATCCGATGACGTACCCGACTAGGACTGACATGCCCCCTACGCACCACCTTGCTGCCTGGGACGATCCAGCAACTCGTCAGGCATGGGTGAAACTCATTGCCTGCGCTGTTCTGGGCCAGCTTTTCTGGCCCCTGGCGTGGGCCGGGCTACTGGCGTGGTACGTGGGCATGTCGATCGCGTGGACGTTGTGGCTCTTCTTCGTCCCGCTGCTGTACACGTTCTACCGGGCCTTTCTCCAACCCGCCTACATCTCGTGGGCCTTCCATACGCGTCGCATTCTGCGTGTCTACCCCTGGAAAGTGATCGAGGCCCCGGAGAGCGGTATCGGCGGGATTTCCGGTGCCACAGCGGGAGATGTGTGGCTCGGTCTTCCTGATCCCGAGCGGCCGGGGGACACGATCGAGGTCATCTTGCGTGTGCACGTTCGATCCATGTGGTGGAGGCGGCGTCTTGGGCGCGGTTACACCACGGAGAAGACTGCACAGGTCAGGGAGGTCTGGTTCGCGGGGGACCCCCGCTTTGCCGCCGTCATCGCGGCTCCTGGCCCTCGTCGTCTACTTGCGATCCATCAACGCCCGAAGGACAAGAACGGTTTCGCCGACCCTTACGGCGCCAGTCCGCAAGCACTTGAACGTGCGCGTCGTGCCGGTGTTCGCGTGTAG
>NZ_JBTWMV010000102.1:0-11727 GCF_054850255.1 Streptomyces sp. 7R007
TGGGGCTCCTTTCCCTCGCCCCATCCCTCGATCACAGGCGTCCGCCCGCCTTCAGCGCCAGGTACGCGTCCGCGAGGGCCGGTGCCAGCTCGTCCGGTGTGGCGTCCACGACCGTGACCCCGTGGCGGCGGAGTTGTTCGGCGGTGCGGAGGCGTTCGCTCTGGGCCTGTGCGGCGGCTGCGGCCTCGTACACCGCGTCCGTGCTTCCGCGTGCCGTCGCCATACGGGCGATGAACGGGTCCGCCACGGAGGCCACGAGGATCGTGTGGCGCTGGGTGAGTTGGGAGAGGACAGGGAGCAGGCCCTCTTCCACGGGCGCTGCGTCCAGGCTGGTGAGCAGGACGATCAGGGAGCGGCGAGGGGCCGTACGCAGGGCCGTGGCGGTCAGGCCGCGGGCGTCGAGTTCCACCAGTTCGGGTTCGAGTGTTGCCATCGCGTTGACGAGCGAGGGCAGGACGTCGCGGGCCGTGCGGCCCTGGACGAGGGCGCGTACTCGGCGGTCGTAGGCGAGAAGGTCGACGCGGTCGCCGGCGCGGGAGGCGAGGGCGGCCAGGAGCAGGGCCGCGTCCATGGAGGCGTCCAGGCGCGGGGCGTCGCCCACGCGGCCGGCGGAGGTGCGGCCGGTGTCGAGGACGACGAGGATGTGGCGATCGCGTTCGGGGCGCCAGGTGCGTACGGCGACCGCGGACTGGCGGGCCGTCGCACGCCAGTCGATGGAGCGGGTGTCGTCCCCGGGGACGTATTCCCGCAGGCTGTCGAATTCGGTGCCCTCGCCGCGGGTGAGCACGCTGGTGCGGCCGTCGAGTTCGCGCAGGCGGGCCAGCTTGGAGGGCAGGTGCTTGCGGCTGGTGAACGGGGGCAGGACGCGTACCGTCCACGGGACTTTGTGGGTGCCCTGGCGGGTGAAGAGGCCGAGGGGGCCGTAGGAGCGGATCGTGACCCGGTCGGACTGGCGGTCGCCTCGGCGGGTGGGGCGTAGGCGGGTGGTGACGCGGCGGCGTTCGCCGGCGGGGACCGTCAGGCGGTGTCGGGAGGCTTCCACTTCCGTGCCGGGCTGCCAGCTGCTGGGGGGCCAGGCGTCGCGCAGCCGGGCGCGCAGCGGGCGGCGGGACGGGTTGGTGAGGGTGAGGGTGACGTCGGCCGCTTCGCCCAGGCGTACGGAGGTGTCGCCGGAGCGGGTCAGGCCAAGGCGTCGTACGGGTGCTGCCAGGGCAAAGTCACAGGCGCAGGCGACGGCCAGGGGGCCGTTCACGGCGAGGATGCCGGTCCAGCCGGGGTCCCAGATGCCGACGGGGAGGGAGCCGAGTGCCGCGAGGAGCGCGGCGCGTCCGGTGAGTGCCATCAGCGGGGGACGGGGACGTGGGCGAGGATCGCGTTGATGACGGAGTCCGCCGTCACGCCTTCCATCTCGGCCTCGGGGCGTAGCTGGACGCGGTGGCGGAGGGTGGGCAGGGCGAGGGCTTTGACGTCGTCGGGGATGACATAGTCGCGGCCGGTGAGCCAGGCCCAGGCACGCGAGGTGGCCAGCAGGGCCGTGGCGCCGCGCGGGGAGACGCCGAGGGTGAGGGACGGGGACTCCCGGGTGGCTCGGCAGATGTCGACGACGTAGGCCGTGATCTCGGGGGAGACGGTCGTCTTGGCGACGGCGGCGCGTGCGGCTTCCAGGTCCGCGGGGCTCGCGACGGGGCGTACGCCGGCGGCGCGCAGGTCGCGCGGGTTGAAGCCCTCGGCGTGGCGGGTGAGGACGTCGATCTCGTCCTGCCGGGAGGGCAGCGGGATCGTCAGCTTGAGGAGGAAACGGTCCAGCTGGGCCTCGGGCAGGGGGTACGTGCCCTCGTACTCGACCGGGTTCTGCGTCGCGGCGACCAGGAACGGGTCGGGCAGCGGGCGGGGGGTGCCGTCGACCGTGACCTGGCGTTCCTCCATGGCTTCCAGGAGGGACGACTGGGTCTTGGGCGGGGTGCGGTTGATCTCGTCGGCGAGGAGGAGGTTGGTGAAGACCGGGCCGGGCTGGAAGGAGAACTCGGCCGTACGGGTGTCGTAGACCAGGGAGCCCGTCACGTCGCTGGGCATCAGGTCGGGGGTGAACTGCACGCGCTTGGTGTCGAGTTCGAGCGCGGCGGCGAGGGCGCGCACGAGCAGCGTCTTGGCGACGCCGGGGACTCCTTCGAGCAGTACGTGACCGCGGCACAGGAGGGCGACGACGAGTCCGGTCACGGCGGGGTCCTGGCCGACCACGGCTTTGGCGATCTCGGCGCGCAGGGCCTCCAGGGAGGCGCGGGCGCGGCCCGGATCCCCGGTGATCCCGGCGTTGTCAGTGGTCGGGTCCATCATGGACGGCGTACCTCTCTTTCGAGGGCGTCGAGTTGGTCGGCGAGGGCGATGAGGGCTGTGTCGTCGCTGGGCGGCGGGCCGAAGAGCAGGGAGTACAGGGACTGTCCGTCGCCGTGGAGGTGGGCGGACAGAGCGGGAAGCAGGGTCTCGGGCGCGTGCGCCTGGGCGACGGGGACGCCGACGAGGGGGGCGAGGCGGGTGCGGGTGGTGGAGCGAAGAGCGGCGGCCGCGCGGTCGCGGGCGTCGGCTTTGCGGTAGAGGCGGGCGCGGCCTTCGACGGTTTCGGAGGCGCGGATCGCCACGGGGAGTTTCTCGGGCACGAGGGGGCCGAGCCGGCGTGCCCGCCAGAGGGCGGCGAGGGCTGCCGCGATGAAGAGTTGCAGCGTGCCCCAGAGCCAGCCGGAGGGCAGCAGGTCGAGGAAGTTCTTCTGGTCGTCGGTTTCGGTGGCCGAGGTGTCGGAGAGCGAGGGGAGGTACCAGACCAGATGGGGGCGGGAGCCGAGGAGTTGGAGGGCGAGCGAGGCGTTGCCCTGCTCGTCGAGGCGGTCGTTGAAGAGGATGTCGGGCGCGCCCAGGACGATGGTGTCGCCGTCCCCGGAGGTCTCCGGGATGCGCAGCAGGGTGGCGAGGCGCTCGCTGGGGTAGCACTCGTCGGCGTCGAGGTGGGTGGTGGTGTAGCGGATGCCGCCCATGTCCGCGTTGCCCGCCCGCCGGGCCGCGGGCAGCGAGCAACTGGGGGTGAGCGTGGAGTCGATGCTGGTGGCCGGGTCGGCGGTGACGCCGGGGACGAGCCTTTCGACGGACGCGCTGCCGGGGGCGACGAGGACCGTGCGCCCGCCGGAGCCGGCGGTCGTGGCGCGCAGTCGCCGTTGCTGATGCTGCGTCAGCAGGTCCGGGGCGGCGACCAGGACGGTGGTGTCCGGGGCGGCCGCGGCCTGGGCTTCGTCCAGCGTGGTGACCACGCGCGTGGACACGCCGTGCTGAGCGAGGAGTTCGGCGACGGCGCGGCTGCCGTAGGGGTCGACGGAGCGCGGGTCGAGGGTGCCGTGCCGGGTGTCGGAGCGGATCACGGCGATGACGACGGCCGCCACGAGAAGGAGCACGACGGCGAGGGCGATGCCTCGCGCGCGGGTCCACACCTGGCGTGCGGTGGGCGAGGCCGAGGTGGTCGGGAGCGTCGTGGCCTCGGGGGTCATCCGGCGGCTCCCTGGCGGCTGCTGGGGGCCGTGCTGGGGGTGCTGCTCGCGAGCTGGGGCTTGCTGCGTTCGAGGTCGTCGTCGAGTTCGGCGATGCGGCGGTACGACATCTCGCTCGCCCTGCGGCCGCCGTACGTCACGTCGTCGAAGTCCCGGGCCGCGGCGCGCAGTCGGTCCGTGTGGGAGGGCAGGGCGCGGCCGGCCTCGGCGGCTGCCTCGTCGGCGGTGCGGCCGGGGCGGATGTCGAGCAGGGCGCGTTCCTCCAGGGAGCGGACGATGGCACGCATGCGGTCCTGGACGGCCTGGTTCCAGTGGCCCTGGGCGGCGTGCGCCTCGGCGGCGGCGCGGTGTTCGGCGGCGCTGCGGGGGCGGTCGTCGAACAGGGCGGCGGAGGAGACCGGTTCGCGGCGCGGTGTGCCCAGCCGCCACCACAGCGCCCCGAGGACGGCGAGGACGGCCAGGACGATGACGACCAGGCCGAGCGAGCCGCCGGGCGCCGCGGCGGCGGCCGAGCCGAAGAGGTCGCTGATCCAGTTCCAGAAGGCGTTCAGGGCGCGCTGGAACAGGCTGGGGTCGTTCTCGTGGTACATCCGCTTGGACAGCTCGCGGCGGGCCGCCTCCCGCGCAGGATCACGCGGGATCGTCACGGGCGGTTCGTCGCCGGAGCGGACCCCCGATAGCAGGGCTGTGGTTCCGGCGTGCGCGAGTGACCGTACGGCGGCGTCGCCGCTGTGCAGCAGGGCCCGTAGGACCTGTTCGGCGGCGCCCGGCAGTTGTGCCGGTGCCGCTGTGAGCACTCCCCCCGCAGGACTCACCGCATCAGCCTCCCGAGCCGGTGCCGTAGCCCTGGACGCCTGCGGCGCGGGCGAGTTCGAGGTCGAGGGCCTCGCGGCGGATGCGCTGGTCGATGTAGAGCAGCACGGTGACGCCGGCCGTGATCGGGAACGTGATCATGGAGCCGATCACCGAGCCGATCCCGCTGATGATCAGGAACGTCCATCCGACGTCGCTGCCCGCGTTGTTGAGGAAGCCGGCGATGCCGTCGCCGGTGGAGGCGGCGGCGAGGAGGGTGAAGGGGATGACGATGATCGACGCGACGATGTTCGCGATGATCGTCGCGAGCAGCTGGATGCCGAAGACGCGCCACCAGGAGCCGCGCACCAGCTTCGCCGAGCGGCTCATCGACTTGACGATGCCCTGCTTCTCCAGCATGAGCGCGGGGGAGGCCAGCGAGAAGCGGACCATCAGCCACAGGGCGACCAGACCGGCGCCGAGGCTGCCCAGGACGGCGAGTGCGGCACCGGCGGTCCCGGCTCCGGCGACGGCCACGAGGATGCCGGGCAGCGCGCCGCCGAAGACGACGCCGGCCGCGATGAGCAGCAGCAGGAAGATCAGGCCGAACAGCCTTGGCACCTGCGGGCGGGCGTCGCGCCAGGCCTCGCCGGCGGTGACCGGCTTGCCGAGCACGGCCCGGCTGGTGACGGTGGTGAGCATGGCGGTCGCCGCGATCGTGCCGATCAGGGAGACCAGGAAGACCACGCCGGTGCCGAGCATGCTCTCGCCCAGGGCGCGGCTGACCTCGCCCAGGGTGGCGCTCGGGTCGTCGAGGGCCTCGGTGTCGACGCTGTCGTTCAGGACCAGGCCCTGCAGCAGGATGACGACGATCTCCGTGACGACGGCGACGGTCAGCGAGATGCCCAGCACCGTGCGCCAGTAGGTGCGCATGGTGGAGACCGCGCCGTCGAGGATCTCGCCCACGCCGAGCGGGCGCAGCGGGATCACGCCGGGCTTGGCGGCGGGCGGCGGGCCGCCCCAGGCTCCTCCCCAGCCGCCGTACGGGCCGTAACCGCCGGGTCCACCGGGGGCGCCGTAACCGCCGGTGCCGCCCGGGGCTCCGGGTCGGGCGCCCCAACCTGGGCCGGGCGGTGGGGGCGGCGGGCTCTGGCCGGGGTCCGCGGGGCCGGTGGGGGCGGACCACTGGCCGGCCGGCGGCTGCTCCTTGGACCACTTCACGCCTGGGTCCTGCGGGTTCGCGCTCGGCTGGGCGCCGGGTTCCGCGGGGCGGTCGTGGGGTTCGGCAGGTCCGGACGCGCCGGGTTCCTGCCCCTCGGACGGGGCGGATCCGGGCGAGGCCCAGCCCGGAGTGTCGTTCATCGTCGCTCCTTCACGGTGCCCGTCCGCGGTCGCGGCGGCAGGTTGGCAGCCATCGTGCCATGGGGTGGTCGTGGAGGTACCGGCCGCGGTATGGGCTGCACACCTTCAATTGTCTGCGCCAAAAGGGGCAGACTGATCGCATGGCTGATCAGTACGCGCAAACCGGCGAGGACAGCAGGCCGACCGAGATACCGGCGATCCGTTGGGATGAGCCACCCGAGGGCCCCGTGGTGGTGCTCCTCGACCAGACGAGGCTGCCGGCCGAGGAGGTCGAGCTGGTCTGTACGGACGCGCCCGCGCTGGTGGAGGCGATCCGCTCGCTCGCCGTGCGCGGGGCGCCGCTGCTCGGCATCGCCGGGGCGTACGGCGTCGCGCTCGCCGCCGCGCGCGGGTTCGACGTGGACGACGCCGCCGAGGCGCTGGCGGGCGCCCGGCCCACCGCCGTGAACCTCGCGCTGGGCGTGCGCAGGGCGCAGTCCGCCCACCGGGGCGAGTTCGCCCGGAGCGGGGACGCCGAGCGTGCCGCGCAGGCGGCCCTGGCAGCGGCTCAGGCCCTGCACCGGGAGGACGCGGAGGCCAGCGCCCGAATGGCCGAACGCGGGCTGGCGCTGCTGGACGAGCTGTTGCCCGGCGGCGGGCATCGCATCCTCACGCACTGCAACACCGGGTCGCTGGTGTCCGGCGGGGAGGGTACGGCGTTCGCCGTGGCGCTCGCCGCGCACCGGGCGGGGCGGCTGCGGCGGCTGTGGGTGGACGAGACGCGTCCGCTGCTGCAGGGCGCCCGGCTGACCGCGTACGAGGCGGCGCGCAGCGGGATGGCGTACACCTTGCTGACGGACAACGCGGCGGGCTCGCTGTTCGCGGCCGGTGAGGTCGACGCGGTGCTGATCGGGGCCGACCGGATCGCGGCCGACGGGTCGGTGGCGAACAAGGTGGGCAGCTATCCGCTCGCGGTGCTGGCGCGGTACCACCACGTGCCCTTCATCGTGGTGGCGCCGCTGACGACGGTGGACCCCGGGACGGCGGACGGGGCGTCCATCGAGGTGGAGCAGCGGCCCGGGTTCGAGGTGACCGAGATCCTGGCGCCGCAGATGCCGGTGACGGGGATGGGCGGCGGGATCCCGGTGGCGCCGCTGGGGACCCAGGCGTACAACCCGGCCTTCGACGT
Organism: Streptomyces sp. 7R007; assembly: GCF_054850255.1. NCBI lineage: Bacteria > Bacillati > Actinomycetota > Actinomycetes > Kitasatosporales > Streptomycetaceae > Streptomyces > Streptomyces sp. 7R007. The sequence goes on from NZ_JBTWMV010000102.1 coordinate 6,853, forward strand.
GACGCCGCCCGAGCTGGTGACGGCGATCGTCACGGAGGAGGGGGTGGTGTCGCCGGTGACGGCGGAGTCCCTCGCGGAGCTGTGCGCCAGGTCGCGGCGGGTGGCGGCCGGCTGAGCGGGCCGGCCGGCACGGTCGGCAGAGGGCGGGTGGCCGAGGGGCCGCGGGGTATCGCCGCGCCGCTCGTGTCCTCGGTGTGCGCTTACGCTGGGTAGCGGACAGCCGTCATGGGTGTCAGCGTCCGGGAACGAACGCGGGACGAACGCAGGGCGAAGGCAGACAGTGACGGTCGAGTACGACTATCGTCACGGGCCAGTGACCTCCCTCACCAGCGCCGCAGTCACTGTTACGAGAATGGGATGATGTCGTTTATGAAGGGACGAGTCCTTGTCGTCGACGACGACACCGCACTGGCCGAGATGCTCGGCATCGTGCTGCGTGGTGAAGGTTTTGAGCCGTCTTTCGTAGCCGACGGCGACAAGGCGCTGGCCGCGTTCCGTGAGACCAAGCCCGATCTGGTGCTGCTGGACCTGATGCTGCCCGGGCGGGACGGTATCGAGGTGTGCCGTCTGATCAGGGCGGAGTCCGGTGTGCCGATCGTGATGCTCACGGCCAAGAGCGACACCGTCGACGTGGTGGTCGGGCTGGAGTCCGGGGCCGACGACTACATCGTGAAGCCGTTCAAGCCGAAGGAGCTCGTGGCCCGGATCAGGGCCCGGCTCCGCAGGTCCGAGGAGCCCGCGCCGGAGCAGCTCGCCATCGGTGACCTCGTCATCGACGTGGCCGGGCACTCCGTGAAGCGGGACGGGCAGTCGATCGCCCTGACGCCGCTGGAGTTCGACCTGCTGGTCGCGCTGGCGCGCAAGCCGTGGCAGGTGTTCACGCGCGAGGTGCTGCTGGAGCAGGTGTGGGGCTACCGGCACGCCGCCGACACCCGTTTGGTGAACGTGCACGTGCAGCGGCTGCGTTCCAAGGTCGAGAAGGACCCCGAGCGCCCCGAGATCGTGGTGACCGTCCGTGGCGTCGGGTACAAGGCAGGACCGAGCTGACATGTCGGGTGACAGTGCCGTTTCGGCGCCCGGGCCGGGCGAGGCCCGCGCGGGGCGGCCTGTCGGCCACGAGACGGCGGGCTCCCGCTGGGGACGCCTGCTGGAGGGCGGACTGCTCCAGGGCGGGGTCCAGGGCAGCCCGGTCCTGCGGCTGGTCCTGCGCTGGGTGCGCCGGCCGCTGCTGCCCGTCATGCGGCTGTGGCGGCGCAACATCCAGCTCAAGGTCGTCGCCACGACGCTGCTGATGTCCCTCGGTGTGGTGCTGCTGCTGGGCTTCGTCGTCATCGGGCAGGTGCGCAACGGCCTGCTGGACGCCAAGGTGAAGGCCTCCCAGAGCCAGGCCACCGGCGGCTTCGCGGTGGCCAAGCAGCAGGCCGACGAGGCGGCGACCGGCACCGGCGACGACGGCACCACGGTCGGCGGCCGTCCCTCGCAGAACGTCACCCCCTGGATGAGCGATCTCGTCTCCTCGCTCTCCAGCGGCGGCCAGGGCGCCTTCGACGTCGTCACCCTGCCGGTGGGCAACGACAGCGGCGGCGGGCGCGGACCGCGCGCCTCCGGATACGTGGACCCCTCCGCCAGCGTCCCCGAGGACCTGCGCGAGCGCATCGACCACAGCACGGCGGCCGCCCAGAGCTACACGCGCATCATCTACAGCAACAGCAAGGAGTCGCAGCCGGCCCTGGTCATCGGCAAGCAGGTCAACGACCCGAACGGCGATCCGTACCAGCTGTACTACCTCTTCCCGCTCACGCAGGAGGAGAAGTCGCTGAGCCTGGTCAAGGGCACGCTGGCGACCGCGGGGCTCTTCGTCGTCGTACTCCTCGGGGCCATCGCCTGGCTCGTCGTGCGGCAGGTCGTCACGCCGGTGCGGATGGCGGCCGGGATCGCCGAGCGGCTGTCCGCCGGGAAGCTCCAGGAGCGGATGAAGGTCACCGGCGAGGACGACATCGCGCGCCTCGGCGAGGCCTTCAACAAGATGGCGCAGAACCTGCAACTGAAGATCCAGCAGCTGGAGGACCTGTCCCGGATGCAGCGGCGGTTCGTGTCGGACGTCTCGCACGAGCTGCGGACGCCGCTGACGACCGTCCGTATGGCCGCGGACGTCATCCACGAGGCGCGCGAGGACTTCGATCCGGTGACCGCGCGGTCGGCGGAGCTGCTCGCCGACCAGCTGGACCGGTTCGAGTCGCTGCTCGCCGACCTGCTGGAGATCAGCCGGTTCGACGCGGGCGCGGCGGCCCTGGAGGCCGAGCCGATAGACCTGCGCGAGGTCGTGCGGCGGGTGGTGAGCGGCGCCGAGCCGCTGGCCGAACGCAAGGGCACGACCATACGGGTCCTGGGCGACCAGCAGCCCATCGTCGCCGAGGCGGACGCGCGGCGCGTGGAGCGCGTGCTGCGCAACCTCGTCGTCAACGCCGTGGAGCACGGCGAGGGCAAGGACGTCATCGTCAAACTGGCGGCGGCGGGCGGGGCGGTCGCGGTCGCGGTGCGCGACTACGGCGTCGGGCTCAAGCCCGGTGAGGCGACCCGGGTCTTCAGCCGCTTCTGGCGGGCGGATCCGGCACGCGCGCGTACCACCGGCGGTACGGGGCTCGGGCTGTCCATCGCCCTGGAGGACGCCCGGCTGCACGGTGGCTGGCTGCAGGCGTGGGGTGAGCCCGGCGGGGGCTCGCAGTTCCGGCTGACGCTGCCGCGGACGGCGGACGAGCCGCTGCGGGGGTCGCCGATACCGCTGGAGCCCAAGGACTCGCGGCGCAATCGCGGGCTCAACGACGCGGGGCTGCCGCGTGGGGGCGGCGAGAAGACCGCCACCGTGCCCGTGCAGCCTGCGGGCGACCAGATTCCGCCGATCGCTCCGCGGTTGAACGGGGCGGCCGCCACCGCCGACCCGACGGCGTTGCCCGGCAACGGCGCGCGCGTGGTGCCTCGGCCGGCTTCCGGCGGGGTCGGCGGGGTTCGAGGCGACGGCGGAGGCAACGGGGGCGGCGGGGCCGCGTCCGGAGACAAGCATGGGGAGGCATTTCGTGGGCGCTGACCGCGAGGGGGGTGCCCGGCGCGGGTCGGTGCGCGCGGTGGCGTACGGCGTCTGCGGGGTCGTACTGCTGGCCGGGTGTGCGTCGATGCCGGACAGCGGGGATCTGCGCGGGGTCGACTCCACGCCCCGCCAGGACACGCAGGTACGGGTCTTCGCCGTACCGCCGCAGGAGGACGCGCAGCCGCAGGACATCGTCTCGGGGTTCCTGGAGGCGCTCACGAGCGACGACCCGAACTACTCCACGGCCCGGCTGTATCTGACCGCCAAGGCGTCGAAGACCTGGCAGCCGGGGCTGTCCACCATGGTGCTCTCCGGCGGCCCCGGTACCGAGGTCGACCGGTCGGGCGGGGGGCGGGAGAACAGCGACGACCTGTCGTTCACGCTGACCGGGAGCAAGGTCGCCGTCGTCGACACGCAGCAGGCGTACCAGCCGGTGAAGGGCAGCTACCACGCGCTCGTGCACCTGGTCCGGGATCCGAAGACCAAGCAGTGGCGTATCGACGAGCTGCCGCAGGGCGTCGTCATGGGGAAGTCGGACTTCCAGCGCAACTACATGTCCGTGAACAAGTACTACTACGCGTCGAATGCGGTGGCCGGTGCCGCGCAGCCGACCGCGGTCGCCGATCCCGTGTACGTGCGCCGGCGCGTGGATCCGATGACGCAGATGGTGCGGTCCCTGCTCAACGGGCCCACCCGTTGGCTGAACCCAGTGGTCCGGACGAGTTTTCCGACGGGTACGAAGCTGGCGAAGGGCGTGTCCTCGCTGGCGCCGGACGACCAGAACAAGCTGACCGTGCCGTTGAACGACAAGGCGGCTCGGGTGGGCGAGGGCAAGTGCGACGAGATGGCGGCCCAGCTGTTGTTCACGTTGCAGGACCTCACTCCCGCCGTCGACCAGGTCGAGCTGCAGGCCGGGGGCAAGCGGCTGTGTGTGATGCGGGAGGACGGGGTCGCGGCGGTCGCCACGCGCGGGTCGGATCAGCAGCCGAGCTATCTGTACTACCTCGACAGCAAGAGCCGGGTGGTGCGGTTGGCGGTCGGCAGCGGTGAGAACAAGCCCGACACGGTGCCGGGGGCGCTGGGGGAGGGCAGCAGGGCGTTGCGGTCGGTGGCCGTGGCGCGGGACGAGCGCAGTGCGGCGGGGGTCACGAGTGACGGGCGGCAGCTGTATGTCGCGTCTTTGGTGTCGGGGAGTTCGCTCGGAGAGCCGTTGCTGGTCAGCCACGGGAAGACCGAGGACGACCGGCTGACCGTGCCGAGCTGGGACGCCGGGGGTGACCTGTGGGTGGCCGACCGGGATCCCGACGATCCGCGGCTGCTGCTGTTCGAGCAGGGGCGGGGGGAGCCGGTGGAGGTTTCGGTTCCGCAGTTGGACGGGCGGATTCAGGACGTTCGGGTGGCTGCGGACGGGGTGCGGGTCGCGTTGGTGGTGGCCAAGGGGGACACGAAGTCGCTGCTGGTCGGGCGGATCGAGCGGCGGGCGGAGGAGGGGCGGCGGCCTGCCGTTTCCGTGCTGGAGTTGCGTTCCGCCACGCCGGAGTTGGAGGACGTGACGGCGATGTCGTGGGCCGGGGACAGTCGGCTGGTGGTCGCCGGGCGTGAGCAGGGGGGTGTGCTGACCATGCGGTACGTCCAGGTGGACGGGTCTACGCCGGAGGGGGCGGCGCCGGCTGCGCTGACCGGGGTGAAGGAGCTGACGGCCACCGAGGACGATCAGATGCCGTTGGTGGCGTACTCGGAGGACGGGATTGTGCGGCTGCCCAGTGGGGCGCAGTGGCAGAAGCTGGTGG
>NZ_JBTWMV010000103.1:0-11525 GCF_054850255.1 Streptomyces sp. 7R007
ACTGCTTCGACACCCTCGCCCACACGCTCGACCCGCGCATCCAGGGCGAACAACGCGCCAACCGGCTGCTGTTGAAGAGCACCATGGAGAGCCTCGGATTCGTGAACCTCGCCGAGGAATGGTGGCACTACACCTTCAAACCCGAGCCCTACCCGGACACCTACTTCGACTTCCCGGTGTCCTCGAAGTCGCTCACCAGCAAACACTGAGCCTCCTGCAGGAGACTCCCTCCCCGTGATCGGATACAGTCCGCCGCGTGTCCGAAACTCAGCACCCCACCCCCAACTCCGCGCCCGACTCCCACTGTTCGAGCTGCGGAGCGCCCTACGGAGAGGGCGTCTCCGGCTGGCCCCGCACGTGCCCGGCCTGCCACGCCGTGGCCTACCGCAACCCGCTGCCGGTCGCGATCGCACTCCAGCCCGTGTACGACACGAAGGGCACCGCCCTCGTCGTCATCACCCGAACCGTCGCCCCCGCGCGCGGGGGCACCGCGTTGCCCGGCGGTTACATCGACGACCGTGAGGACTGGCGGCAGGCCGTCGTCCGCGAGCTCAAGGAAGAGACCGGCATCGACGCGGCGAGCCGTGACGTACGGCTCGTCGACGCCATGAGCTCGCCCGACGGACACCTGCTGCTGTTCGGGCTGTTGCCGGAACGCCCCGCCGAGGGACTCCCCGCGTCGGCCGCCACGGACGAGACGGAAGGCTGGCACCTGCTGCGCCGGCCCGAGGAACTCGCGTTCCCCCTGCACACGCTGGCCGTACGGGCGTGGTTCGAGGGCCGGTACGTCTGAGCTCAGCCCTGCTCCAGCCCGCGTATCCGCACCGGGTAGGGCGGTTCGCTCACACCGTCGTCGCCTTCGCGCTCGACCACCACGCGCCGGCCCTCCCAGCGGCACACGTAGCGGTCGAGCTCCGGCTCGGCCCAGCCGTCGCCCGCGTCCGGCACCACCAGGCCGTTGCCGATGCGCCCCCGGGCCGGTGCCCACACCTCCAGTTCCAGCCCGCCGTCGTCCCCGCGCACGGGGACGACGGCTCCCGCGCGCGCGAACACCGGGATGCGCGACAAAGGCGCCTCGACCAGGACCTGCGCCGGTCCCTCGTACGCCCGGCCGGTCGCCGTGTCGTACCAGCGCCCCCGGGGCAGCTGCACCGCACGCCGGTCGGTGCCCGGGTCGAGCACCGGCGCCACCAGAAGGCAGTCGCCCAGCAGGAAGGCGTCCTCGCAGTCACGCAGGGCGCGGTCCTCGGGCGCTCCCCACCACAGCGGCCGCACATAGGGCGCTCCGGTCCGCCGGGCCAGATGGGCGAGCGTGACGAAGTACGGCAGCAGCCGCCGACGCTCGACGAGCGCCACGCGCGCGTGCTCCAGCACCTCGGGACCGAACTCCCAGGGCTCCCGGCGCCCCGCGCGCAGACTCGCGTGCGTGCGGAACAGCGGCAGATACGCGCCCAGTTGCAACCAGCGCAGATACAGCTCCGGCGACGGGCTCCCGTCGAAGCCGCCCACGTCCGGTCCCGAGTACGGCACCCCGCACAGCCCCAGTCCCACGACCAGGGACAGCGAGGCGCGCAGCCCCGGCCAGCCCGTCGCCACGTCACCCGACCACGTGCCTCCATAACGCTGCATTCCGGCCCACCCGGAGCGCGAGAAGACGAACGGCCGCTCCTGCGGGACCAGCTCTCTGAGGCCCTCGTAGGCCGCTCTGGCCATGCACAGGGCGTAGACGTTGTGCGCCTCGCGGTGGTCCCCGCCGCGCCCCTCCAGGGCGTGCCTGGCCGAGCGCGGCAGCGTCGGCTCGCCGAAGGCGGTGAACTGGGCGGGCTCGTTCATGTCGTGCCAGAAGCCGGAGAAGCCCTGCGTGAGCCGTTCCGCGTACAGACTGCCCCACCACTCACGCACGCGCGCGTGCGTGAAATCCGGGAAGACGCACTCTCCAGGCCACACGACGCCATGCACCGGCCGCCCCGACGCGTCCCGCACGAACGCGTCCACGGCCGCCCCGCCGTCGTACACCGCGTTGCCCGGCTCGGCCTTCACCGCCGGATCGACGATCGACACCAGCCGGATCCCGTCCCGGCGCAGCTCCTCCGCCAGCACCGGCAGCTTCGGGAAGCGCTCCTGGTCGACGGTGAACACCTGGTGCTCGTCGTAGTGGTCGATGTCCAGATGGACGGCGTCGAGCGGCAGCCCACGCTCCTGGTAGCCCGCGACGATCCGCCGGACCTCCTGCTCGCTGCCGAAACCCCAGCGCGCGTGGTGATAGCCCAGCGCCCAGGCCGGCGGCAGCGCGGGCGCTCCCGTCAGCGACGCCCAGGCGAGCAGCACGCGCGCGGGGGTGCCCACCATCACCCAGCAGCGCAGCGGGCCGCCGTCCATCCGCAGCTCACTCATACCGGCGCGGTCGTGGCCCGATCCGGCGCCCTCCTCGCCCTCCCGGAGTATCACCGTCCCGTCCCAGGAGGTGTCGTGGAACACCAGGTGCGTGGCCGCGTCGGCCACCACCATCTGCACCGGCATCGTGAGGTACAGCGGATCGTCACCCGGGCCGAACGCCACCCGCGGATCGGAGTTCCACAGACGGTAGGTGCCGTCGCGCAGCCGAGGCCCGCACGCCCGTCCGCCGAGCCCGAAGAACCGCGCGTCCGCAGGGACCTCGGAGCGCTGCATCCAACGCGCCTGGCCGCCCCCGGCCGGCTCCCACCAGCGTGGCGGCTGATCGCGCCGCAGGGACACCCCTCCCGGCGTGAGCACCTCGACCGCGCCGTGCCGCGAGACGGCCACCGTCACCCGCTCCGCGACGACCCGCCAGCCGCCGTCCTTGTCCGGTTCCAGCACGGCCCGGGGATCCGGTTCAGGGCAACGGCCGGCGAGCGCGTACGAGGGCTCCGGCTCCGCTCCGTCCCACCCCCAGAAGACCGCCCCGTTCACGGCCACGAAGATGCGCAGCTCGGAGCGGCGGAAGCGCACCACACCGCCCCCGGGACCCGGCTCCACCTCCCGCACGGGCCCGGGCACCCGCGCGCGCTCGGCACCGCGCGGCGGCAGCGCGCCGGCGTCGGCACGCCTCCTGCACCACGCGGCGCGCACGGTACGCAACCCCTGGGCCGACCCCACCAAACCGACCACCCTCATCGAACGCACCAGGTCACGACCGTCCATGCTGCTCAGCCTGCCATTGACCGCGCCCCATGTGCGTGCCGTTCAACTGCCGTTCACCCGTGCCGGGACCACATCTTCACGACGCGGACTATGTGGGGCGCACCCTGGTGTAGAAGTCGATCACATGGCATCGTCCGTGTCAGCCGCGTCACGCGCACACCCCAGCCCGTGCGCGTCCGACGCACACCACGCGTACAGCCCGGGAGCCGCCCCATGTCGACCGTGAACCCCCAACCGCTCTGGCAGCCGGACGCGGAGCGCATCGCCCAGGCACAGGTCACCAGGTTCCAGGCCTGGGCCGCCGAGCAGCACGGTGCCCCGGCCGAGGGCGGCTACGCGGCCCTGCACCGCTGGTCTGTCGACGAGCTGGACACGTTCTGGAAAGCCGTCACCGAGTGGTTCGACGTACGGTTTTCGACGCCCTACGCGCGCGTACTCGGCGACCGCTCGATGCCGGGTGCCCAGTGGTTCCCCGGGGCGACGCTCAACTACGCCGAACACGCCCTGCGCGCCGCCGACACCCGCGCGGACGAACCGGCCCTCCTGTATGTCGACGAAACGCACGAACCGCGCCCTGTGACCTGGTCCGAGCTGCGCCGCCAGGTCGGCTCCCTGGCGGCCGAACTGCGGGCCCTGGGCGTACGCCCCGGAGACCGCGTCAGCGGCTACCTGCCGAACATCCCGCAGGCTGTGGTCGCCCTGCTCGCCACGGCCGCCGTCGGCGGCGTGTGGACCTCCTGCGCCCCCGACTTCGGCGCGCGCAGCGTCCTCGACCGCTTCCAGCAGGTCGAACCCGTGGTGCTGTTCACCGTCGACGGCTACCGCTACGGCGGCAAGGAACACGACCGCCGCGAGGTCGTCACCGAACTGCGCCGCGAGCTGCCCACACTGCGTGCCGTCGTCCACATCCCCTTGCTCGGCACCGAGGCCCCCGAAGGTGCACGGGATTGGTCGGCCCTGACGGGCGCGGACGTGGACCCGGTCTTCGAACAGGTGCCCTTCGACCACCCTCTGTGGGTGCTCTACTCCTCGGGCACCACCGGCCTGCCCAAGGCCATCGTCCAGTCCCAGGGCGGCATCCTGGTCGAGCACCTCAAACAACTCGGGCTGCACTGCGACCTCGGCCCCGAGGATCGTTTCTTCTGGTACACGTCGACCGGCTGGATGATGTGGAACTTCCTCGTCTCCGGCCTCCTCACGGGCACCACGATCGTCTTGTACGACGGCAGCCCGGGCTACCCGGACACGGCCGCCCAGTGGCGCGTGGCGGAACGGACCGGGGCCACGCTCTACGGCACCTCGGCGGCGTACGTCATGGCCTGCCGCAAGGCCGACGTGCACCCGGGACGTGACTTCGACCTCTCCAAGGTGCAGTGCGTCGCCACGACCGGTTCACCGCTGCCGCCGGACGGCTTCCGCTGGCTGCACGACGAGGTGCGCGACAACCTGTGGATCGCGTCCGTCAGCGGCGGCACGGACGTGTGCTCCTGCTTCGCCGGTGCGGTACCGACGCTCCCGGTCCACATCGGCGAGCTCCAGGCTCCCGGGCTCGGCACCGACCTGCAGTCCTGGGACCCCAGCGGCAAACCCCTGGTCAACGAGGTCGGCGAACTCGTGGTCACCAACCCCATGCCGTCGATGCCGATCTACTTCTGGAACGACCCCGACGGCAGCCGCTACCACGACAGCTACTTCTCGACCTACCCCGGCGTGTGGCGGCACGGCGACTGGATCACCATCACCGCGCGCGGTTCCGTGATCATCCACGGGCGCTCGGACTCGACCCTCAACCGTCAGGGCGTCCGCATGGGCTCGGCGGACATCTACGAAGCCGTCGAGCGCCTCCCGGAGATCAAGGAATCCCTCGTCATCGGCATCGAACAGCCCGACGGAGGCTACTGGATGCCCCTGTTCGTGCACCTGGTCCCCGGCGCCGTCCTGGACGAGGATCTCCTCAACCGCATCAAGCAGACGATCCGCGAACAGCTCTCACCGCGCCACGTGCCGGACGAGGTCATCGAGGTGCCCGGCGTCCCGCACACGCTCACCGGCAAGCGCATCGAGGTCCCGGTCAAGCGCCTCCTCCAGGGCACCCCACTGGACAAGGCGGTCAACCCCGGCTCCATCGACAACCTCGACCTGCTGCACTTCTACGAGGAACTCGCCCGCAAGCGCGCCTGACGCAGGGCGCCTCACCCCCCGTAGGTGGCCTCGGACTCCCCGAGCACGGACGCGAAGTCCGAGGCCAGCCGCGCCGCGTCGGGTGGCTCCAGGCCGGCGGCGGAGATCCGCACGCCGGGCTGTGACGCCAGCCGGAACCGAGCACCGGCGGCCACCCACCAGCCGTACGACCGCAGCCCGTTGACCACCGCCGACTCGTCCCCCACAGGCACCCACAGGTTCAACCCGCTCGCTCCGTAGGCATCGATGCCGCGTTCGCGGAGCTCACGCAGCAGAGCCTTCCGGCGACTGGCGTACGCCTCCTCCGCGCGGGCCACCAACGCGCGCGTGCCCTCGTCGGTCATCAGGCCGTACACCGTCTCCTGGAGCAGGTGACTGACCCAACCCGACGTCAGCAGCAGCCGGCCGTCGTGCCGGGCCAGCGTGGTCGCGTCGCAGGCCGCCGCGGCCCACCGCAGGTCGGTTCCCAGGAACTTGCTCACCGTGCGCACATGCACCCAGCGCGTCAGGGCTCCTGCGGTCAGGGTGTGCAGGGGAGCGCCCGCGACGGCCGACGCGTGGTCGTTCTCGACGACCAACACATCCGGTTCGTTCGCGAGCGTCTCGACCAGCGCGTCCCGGCGCGCCGCCGAGAAGCGGCCGCCGTACGGATTCTGCGCCCGGGGACTGCACACCAGAGCCCGCACGCCCGCACGCAGCGCCGCGCGCACGGCGTCGGGACGCACCCCCTCGTCGTCCACCGTCACAGGGACGATCCGCAGCCCCAGAGCCGTGACCAGGTCCAGCAGATGGTGGTAACCGGGATCCTCCATGGCCACCGCATCGCCCGGCCGCAGCTCCACGGACAGCAGCCGCCCGATCAGATCAAGGGCCCCGTGCGCGAACGTCACGTGCTCACTGGGTACGCCGTCGGCTCCGAGCCAGTCGCGCACCTCCTCCTCCAGCCGGGGCAGCCGAGGCGTCGAGCGGTGCGAGCGGGCCCCGGGGGACAGGCGCGACGGCGGTACGAGCGCGGGGAGCAACGCCGGATCGGGGTGCCCGCCGGCCAGGTCACGCAGCCCCTCCGGAACCCGGGGTGGGCGACGCGAGGCCACCGCGGGCGCCGGTGCCACCACCGTCCCGCCGCGCCCGCGTGTGACCACGATTCCGCGCCGGCGCAGTTCCTTGTAGGCCGTGGCCACCGTGCCCGGGCTGACCCCGAGGTCGTCCGCGAGCCGCCGCACGGGAGGCAAGGCGGCCCCCGGAGCCAACGTGCCCTCGGCCACGCCTCGTTCCACCGACGTCGCAATTCCCTTGGCTGTCGTACCACTGATCCCATATTGTGTTGCCACGTTGCCAAGTATGTATCAGTACATAACTGGAAGCAAGGGGGAGCAGTGCATCCGATGCGCCGCGCAGCCGCATGGTCGAGCCGGGTGCCCGGAGGGCGCGACGGACGCAGAATGCTCGGGATCGCCCTGGTCGACCGCGTCGGCAGCGGTCTGTGGGCCTCCGTGTCCGTCCTGTACTTCACCTACGTCTCGGGCCTGTCCCTCGCCCAGGTCGGCACCCTCGCCGCGGCGGCCGGAGCCATCGGCATCGCCGGCGCGCCCGTGGGTGGCCGACTCGCCGACCGCGTGCCGCTCACCCGCCTCCTCATCGCCGTCCAACTCCTGCGGGCCGTCGCCTCCTTCGCCCTCCTCACCACCGACGACTTCGCGCTGCTCCTCGCCGTATCGGCGATCGGCAGCCTGGGCGACCGCGCCGCGAACGTCCTCACGCGCCTCTACGCCACCCGCGTCGCCGGCCCCGACCGCGTCCGCTACCAGGCGCTCCACCGCACCCTCGCCAACGCGGGCTGGGCCCTGGGCGGCCTCGCCGCCGCAGCGGCCCTCACCCTCGGCACCAGCGCCGCCTACGAATGGCTCCTCGCCGGAGACGCCCTGTCCTTCATCGCCGCCGCACTCCTCACCCTGCGCTGCGCCGAGCCCCCGTCCACCTCCCGCACCGTCGCCACCTCCGAACACCCGACCCACGCAGCCAAGCCGGCCACTCCCTGGAGGGACCGCACCTACCTCGCGTACGTCGCCACCGAAACGGTTCTCTTCCTCGACGACGCCGTCTTCAAAGTCGGCCTGCCCCTGTGGATAGCCCACGCGAGCACCGTCCCCCACGGCCTCGCGCCTTTGCTGCTCGTCCTCAACAACGTCATGGTGGTCGCCCTTCAGGTCCCCCTGGCCCGCCTCGGCACGACCACCACGGCCGCCCGCAGGCTCCTGATCCCGCTCTCCGCCGCCTTCGCCCTCGGCGGTACGACCATGGCGCTCTCGGCGACCGGCGGCACCGCGACCGCCACCCTCCTCCTCGTCGTCTCGGCCGCCGCCTTCACCCTGGCCGAGATGCTCCACGCCACCCTCTCCTGGGAACTCTCCGTGGCCCTCGCCTCCGACACCGCCCTGGGCGCCTACCTCGGCGTGCACGGCCTCGCCCAGTCCGCCCAGCGCAGCATCGGCCCCCTCGCCGTCACCGCGGCCATCGCCACGGGCCCGGCCGGCTGGACCGCGTTCGGTGCCGCCATCGCCCTGACCTGCGCAATCCAGCACCGTCTGGTCCGTGACCGCCTGACCCGGACCGCGTTGTCAGTGGCGCCGGTTACTGTGAGTGAGCATTGATCGACAGCGCACACAGGGGGAAACATGGCGCACACCGACCACCAGACCATGCGACGCGTCCTGCGCCGCGAAATCGCCGGCACGATCGGTCTGCTGACCGACGAGCACGACTTCCGCGCCATGCGGCGCTACCGCAGCTTCACCTTCGACGACCACGCGACCTACCTGAAACAGGTGGAGGCACTCCTCAGGACCCGCGCCTCCCAAGGCAGCCACACCACCGTCGCCCTCTTCGACCCACAGGAGTACGCCTCCTTCTGCGCCGACTCGGGCCTCGACCCCGACATCCCGTCGAGCCGCACACGCTTCACCGCCGAACTGGCCGCCTCCGGACCCACCGTGCCCTATGAAGGCCAGCCCCTGGCCGACCTCGTCCCCGCGCTCGTCGACGAAGCCGTCCGGCAAGCCACCTGGGAGTACGCCGCCACGCTCCTGGCCCGACTAGGGGGCTGCCCCACCTGCGGAGAGGACCTCGGTCGCACCGCCTTCACCCGCGCCTCCGACCTCCTCGTCCGCATCCTCGACACGGCCGGGCCAGGCCACCAGCACCTCGTCTGCAGCGTCACCGGGACCCCGGAAACACTCGTCTCCGTCCTGCACGCCGAGCGGGACGCCAACGGCGCCACCCAACTCGACGAGGCCGAAGCCCTCGAATTCACCACGGTCCTCGCCCTGGGCATCGCCACCCACAGCCCCGGCGGTCTGGTCATGCGCACCACCACCCCCGGGACAGCCGACCGCGTCTACGGCTGGCGGCTACGCGGCGGGGGACTCGACCCACTGACGGCGGGCGAGGTCTTCGACGCCTACTGCACCGACATCGAGTCCGGAGACCTGATCAGCCCCGAATCCGACGTCGACTACTGCGTACCTCCCGACCTCGGAGAGGAGGGACCGACCGCGGACCACCGCCACTGAGGGAAAACGCAGAGGGGAACGCCAAAGGGGCGCCCCACCGACAGGCGGAGCGCCCCTCAAGAACGGCCCACGACCGGCCGCGTGGTCCGACGACTACTCGCCGGACAGCACCGCCTGAGCCGCGTTGCGCGCCTCCTCGGCGCTGTCCGCGGCCCGTGCCGCCGCCGCGGCACGCTCGCACTGGGCGAGCGTGTACTTGGCCAGGTTGGCCCGGACATAGGGAATCGACGCCGCACCCATGGAGAGAGAGGTGACACCCAGACCGGTCAGCACACACGCGAGCAGCGGGTCGGACGCGGCCTCACCGCAGACACCACAGCTCTTGCCCTCGGCCCTCGCCGCCTCGGCGGACAGCGCGACCAGGTCGAGCAGCGCGGGCTGCCACGGGTCCTGCAACCGGGACACCGCACCCACCTGGCGGTCGGCGGCGAACGTGTACTGCGCGAGGTCGTTGGTCCCCAGCGACAGGAACTCGACCTCCTGCAGGATCGACCGCGCCCGCAGCGCGGCCGACGGAATCTCCACCATCGCGCCGAACTTCGCCCGGAGCCCGGCCTCACGGCACGCGTCCGCGAACGCCTTGGCGTCGGCACGGTCGGCGACCATGGGGGCCATGACCTCCAGGTACACCGGCAGGCCCTCGGCGGCCTTGGCGAGCGCGGTCAGCTGGGTGCGCAGTACCTCAGGGTGATCGAGCAGCGTGCGCAGACCCCGCACACCCAGCGCCGGGTTCGGCTCGTCGGCCGGAGTCAGGAAGTCCAGCGGCTTGTCCGCGCCCGCATCCAGGACCCGGACGACGACCCGCCCCTCGGGAAACGCCTCCAGCACCTGGCGGTAGGCCTCGACCTGCTTCTCCTCCGACGGCGCGTTCTTGCTGTCGTCGAGGAAGAGGAACTCGGTACGGAACAGACCGACGCCCTCGGCACCGGCCTCCACAGCGGCCGGCACGTCCGCGGGCCCGCCGACGTTGGCCAGCAGCGGGACCTTGTGGCCGTCGGAGGTGGCACCCGGCCCGGTCGAGGCGGCCAGCGCGGCCTTGCGCTCGGCGGCCTCGGCGGTCAGCCGGGCCTTGCGCTCCTCGCTCGGGTTCACGAAGATCTCGCCGGTGCTGCCGTCCACAGCGATCACCGTGCCCTCGGTGAGCTCGCCGGCACCCGGCAGCGCCACCACGGCCGGCACACCGAGAGCCCGCGCCAGGATCGCGCTGTGACTGGTCGGCCCGCCCTCCTCGGTGACGAAACCGAGCACCAGCGCCGGGTCCAGCAGCGCGGTGTCGGCGGGCGCCAGGTCGCGCGCGATGAGGACGTACGGCTCGTCGCTGTCCGGGACACCGGGCATCGGAACCCCGAGGAGCCGGGCGACGATACGATTCCGCACGTCGTCCAGGTCGGCCACCCGGCCGGCGAGGTACTCACCGGCACCGGCCAGCAGGGCGCGATAGGCCGCGAACGCGTCGTACACGGCACGCTCGGCCGTGCTGCCGACGGCGATCCGTCGCTCCACGTCGGCCATCAGCTCGGGGTCCTGGGCCATCATGGCCTGCGCCTCGAGCACCGCCTGGGCTTCGCCCCCCGCCAGATTGCCGCGCGCCATCAGATCGGCCGCCACAGCCTCCACGGCCTTGCGGGCGCGCCCCTGCTCGCGCTCCGCCTCCTCGGCCGGGATCTGCTTGGCAGGCGGTTCCAGTACCGCCGTTCCCATGTGCCGAACCTCGCCGATCGCCACACCGTGGCTCACGCCGACGCCTCGCAGCGTTGTCTCCATCTCACCCGTCTCCGATAGAGCGGCGGGTCCCGCCGCCGCGGTGGTTGTCCTATTTGCCGTCACAGGACGGCACTGGTGTCACTTCCAGACGAAGAGACTGTCGCCGGCCTTCACATCGCCGTCGTCACGGAGCTCGGAGAGCGCCTCGGCCGTGGCCTCCAGCGCGACGACCGGGCACACGGCGGACTTGCCGGCGGCCTCGACGGCAGCCGGGTTCCAACGGACGATGCCCTGACCGCGGGTCACGGTGTCGCCCTTGTTCACCAGCAGCTCGAAGCCCTCGCCGTTGAGCTGCACGGTGTCGATACCGAGGTGGGTGAGCACGCCGTGTCCCTTGTCGTCCACGACGACGAAGGCGTGCGGGTGGAGGGAGACGATCACTCCGTCCACGGGGGCGACGGCCTCGGACGGTTCACGCACGGGGTCGATCGCGGTGCCCGGGCCGACCATGGCCCCGGAGAAGACCGGATCCGGCACGGCCGCCAGTCCGATGGCGCGTCCTGCCAGCGGGGACGTCACGGTGGTCATGGGAAGCCTCCCAGGGATGGAGATCTATATACGGGCCGCCACTCACTGTCCCTGACGGCGCACTGTGCAGCAGGGTATGTCATATGAAGTGCCGGTTCCGCATGAAGATACCGGTTAGAGGTCTAGACCACCAACCCAATCGATTTGCACCCGCTTCGCGGCCCCGTGTACAGTCGTACTCCTGCTTGAGGCCGAGCGACGCACCAAGCGTCCTTGCTCAGCAGCACCCATACTCGTCAGATCCTATCCCGGGGTCGCCTTCTGCATGCCCGCAGGAGAGTGGTCAGGGGGACGGAAAAACACTGATAGGGTTTGGAACAA
>NZ_JBTWMV010000104.1:0-11101 GCF_054850255.1 Streptomyces sp. 7R007
GGGGAGTGGCGCAGCCGGCCGCCCGCGTCCACGGAGGCGGTGCTGAGCGAGCTGCTCGCCTACGCGGCCCGGGACGTTGCCCCCAGCCAGTAGCCGCACCGCCCGGTCGTTGCGCACCCGCGGCTACAAGGCCTTGCGTGCCGCCGTGCCCGAGCCGTTGAGGAGCTCGTTGATGAGCTGAGAAGTCTCCATCTCCAGCGAGCAGTCCAAATCCCGGTTGATTTGTTGCAGGCGGGTGATGGCTGTGATTGAGAGTGCCGTAGTTGGTGTGGTGGGTGGGTTGTGAGCTGGGGTGTTGGGGGTTTGCTGAGAAGGGGGCGGGCTCTTTTCTTGAGGCTTCAGCGGTGGTGATGAGTTGTCTGACCTGCGGTTGTCGGGGTTTTGATAATGGTGTGGTGGTGTTAGTGATGGCGTCTGGTATCTAAAGGTCCGGCGCGTGTTTGTGCTGGTCAGCGTCTTGTTGTGTGGTCGGGGTTCGGTGGGTGCTGGGGGGTGATGCCGGTCTAATACAGGGCGGTGTCGAGGTCGCGTGCACTCCAGCTGTCGGCGGGTTCAGGGGCGTGGTGGAGGAGGTCGTCGAGGAGTTGGAGGTAGCGGCCGTAGCGTCCCGGTGTGGGGGTGAGGGTGAGGCCGAGGGTGGTGAGGGCGTGTTGGACGCGGCGGTCGTAGACGGCCATCCGCCGCGGTGCTGCTGTGGTGAGGACGGCTGAGGCGAGGGCGTCGCCGGTGCGCAGGCCGGGGAGTTCGGCGATGACGGCGCGTCCTTGGCGGGCGGCCTCGCTGCGCGGGACGGTGGTGTCGCGGACAGCGGTGACGGTCCGCTCGGTGACGGCGCGGACGTGGGTGTCCGGCAGGGACATCAGCGCCGGTACCCAACGGGTTTGCGCGGTCAGCCGTTTCCAGACGGTGAGGGCTGCGATGTCCGTCTTGCCGAGGCTGCCCGTGTGCTCGGTTCGTTGTGTGACCTCGTGGAAGACCTCGTTGTAGTGCGGTGAGACGCCGGCCAGGTAGTCGGCGCGGGCGGGGACCAGGACGTCCCACGCCCTGGCGTAGAGAGCGGCGGGTTTTTCGTCGGCTCTCTTGGCGGGGCTGTTGTTCACGTGCGGGGTTTGCCTGTTCTGGCGTTGTGGTGGGTGCGGGGGCGGCTTGCTTCTTCGGCGAGGTGGTCGAGGGGGATGGCGTCCAGCGTTTTCTTGGTGATGCGTTCGGTGCCGTCGCTGATGGCGGTGATGGCTGCTTGGCGGATGAGGCGGGCGAGGCTTCCGATGCGGCCGGCGGTGCGTTGGTGGAGGTAGGTGGCGTGGCGGGGGAGTGTGCCGGGGGTGTGGTGGGTGAGGTCGAGGGCGGTTTCCATGTCGGTGATGAGGTCGGTGAAGGGGCGGGTGTGGCCGTGTCGGGCGGGGAGGGGGCCGCAGGTGATGAGGCTGGCGCGGCCGGCGAGTTGGGCGCCGCGGACGCCGGTGAACAGGGGGGTGGAGGCGACGTCGATGCCGGTGTAGACGAACGTGGCTTTGATGCGCTCGGTGAGGTCTTTGAGGAGGTCGGTGGCTTCGGCGCCGGTGGTGGTGCGGGGGTTGAGGCGGTGGATCTCGTCGATGAGGATCAGGCGGACGCCCGCTTGGGTGTAGGTGTGGCAGACGGCTTCGGTGATCTGGGTCTGGGTCATGCGGGTGGTGACGGGGATGCCGAGGTAGCGGGCGAATTGGGTGGCGAGGGTCTTGGCGGTGGCGCCGGGCGGCACCAGCAGGTACGCGACGGGTACCTGCTGGTGGGCGTGTCCGGGCGGGGCGGGGTGGGTGCGGATGTGGGCGAGGTGGCAGGCGCGTCCGACCTCGAGGAGGGCGGTGGTTTTCCCGGCGGCGGCGGGGCCGGTGACGATCAGTGAGGGGCGGGCGGTGGTCTGCTGGTGGCGGCCGAGCAGCATCAGGGTGCGGACCTGGGTGGCGAGGGTGTTGATGGCGGGGGTGCGGACGGTGACGAACTGGGAGTGGTAGGCGAGGCGTTCCTCGCGGCTGCGGGGCGCATCGCCGGGGCGGGGCGGGGTGGGGGGTGGGGTGGTGGCGAAGTGCTGCCAGCCCTGCCAGGTGGTGATCGGCCAGTCCGGTTGTGCTGGGTGCGGGCCGGGCGGCGGTGGTGGGGTGGCGGTGGCGGTGTGCGGGTGGGGTTGGGGGTGGGTCACCAGTTGAGGGCTTCCTGGGCGGGGTCGTAGAGGCCGAGTCCGGTGTACGGGACGGGGGCGGTGTCGCCGGCCTCGTCGTCGGCCTGTTCTTGGTCGTCGGACAGGTCTTGGTCGTCGGGTGGGTGGTCGAGGTCGTCGAGGCTGTCGTCGTCCCGGCCGTCGTCGTCCCGGGCGGCGTCGTCGGCATGGTGCGGCATGGGACGGGTGGTGGCTGGGGGCGGGGGTGTTTTCAGGGGGGCGGTGCGGGTGATCAGGCGTTGTTCGCGGGGGGTGGCGGTGCGGGTGCGGGCGCGGCGCATGAGCTGGTCGAGGGCGTCGGCGAGGTCGGCTTCGTGGGTGTCGCGGTCGTCGCTCACGCGGGTGGTGGTGGTTTTGATGTGCTGCCAGGTGGCGTTGTTGAAGGGGGCGTGGATGTGGTCGCGGTGGATCCAGGGGATTTCGGTGAGGTGGCCGTCGGGCAGGCGGATGTAGATCTGGCGGGCGTCGTGGGGGTTGGTGTGGATCTCCCATTTGCCGCCGCGGGCGGCGTGGGGGGAGGGCTGGCCGCGGTAGGGGGCCAGGACGTCCGCGTCGTAGGTGCGGTGGTCGATGCGGATGCCGCGGGCGGTGATGGGCTGCCAGCGCACGGGCAGCAGTTCGAGGTAGTCGCTGCCGGTCAGGGGGAGGGTGACGTGGCCGGCGACGGCGATGAGGGCGGCCCACATCTGGTTGGGGGTGAGGGCTTTTTTGGGCAGGGTGGGGTGGCGCAGGCCTTCGTGGGGGCGGTGGTGGTAGTGGATCAGCCATTCGTCGAGGAGGTCCTGCAGCTGGGTGACGCTGAAGCAGGCCTCGGTTTCGGTGTCCGTTCCGCGGCGGGTGACGTCGGATCCGGTGTAGCCGGGCAGGTGCTGGCACCACAGGGCGTTGATGGTGCCGAAGGCGCGCTCGACGATGCCTTTGGCGCTCGGGGCGTGGGGCGGGGTGGGCTGGACGCTGATGCCGAGGATCTCGCAGGCCGCGGTGAATGCCGCGGACAGGTAGATCTTGCCCCGGTCGACGACGATCGTCTCGGGCACGACCACCGGCCGGGCGGCTGCGCCCTGGAGGCGTTCGTCCAGGCTCATCAGCCGCTTCAGCGGGGGCAGTGGGGTGTAGGCCAGGTGCAGGGCGTCGGGCCAGGTCGGGCGGGCGGGGTGGGGGACGGCCATCTCCGCGAGCAGCAGGGCGGCGTCGACGGCCTGGGTGCCGGCCGGGCGCAGGACGGCGGCGAGGATGGCGCGGGTGGCGACGTCGACGGCGATGGTCAGCTCGGGCCGTCCGGTGGTGGAGTCGTCGAAGACGGCCATCACGTCCAGCAGGGTGGTGTCGACCTGGACCTGCTCGCCCGGCCGCAGGGCCACGGTCGGGGTGAACGCCCGCCGGCCGGCCGGGGTGTTGGGGCCGGCAGCGGGGCGGTGGGGGTGTTCGGCGGGCCCGGCGAGCTGGGTCACGAGCCGGTAGAAGGTGGCCTGGGAGGGCATCGGCACCGTGCCGGGGCCGTGCCGGTCGGCGAGGATCTGCGCGACCAGGGGCATCAGGCCTTTGACGGTGCCCTTGGAGCGGCCGCGCTGGCGGCGCAGTGCTTCCTCGATCGCGGCGATGACCCGGTCGTCGGTGCGCCCCGCGGGGCTGGGGCGGCGGGTGGTGCGGTGGTCGATCAGCCCCCACAGGCCCTGTTTGCGGTAGGCCAGCCGCATGCGCTGCACGGTGGTGCGTGAGACGGTCCCGAAGCCGGTCGCGGTCAGCTCCGCGGCTTTGGCCTGCTCGCGCTGGGCGAGCGTGAACCGGTCGGGGTCGTACGCGGGCCGCGGCACCTGGCCGGCGCTGGGCTCGCCGGGGAGGCCGGATTCCACCTCGCGGATGTGGCGCTGCCAGGCGAGCGCCCGGCGGCGCGCGTCCTCGGGCGCGGTCTCGAACAGACCCCACTGCGTCACCGCCTGTGGCCTGTCGGTGCCGACGATGCAGAAGGATGCATCGGCGAACAGGTGCCCGGCCAGCACGCTCTCGTCTGCGTTCTCACCCGCCAGGTGGATGAGCTGCCCGGCCACGGCGACGACCTGCCAGGTGGACTCCCGGAAGCGGACGTGCGCGCCGACCTCGAGGACCGGCCTGCCGGTGTGCCGCCCGCTCACCGCCCGCCCCCGCGGCGGCGGCCGGCTGCGCGCGCCGCGCCGCCGGCGCCGTCCGCTGCGGGGCGGTCACCCGCCGACACGCTGCTCGAGGCACGGCTGACGGGTTCGGGACTGCTGCCGCTGCTGGGCGGACGTTCTGCACTGCCGGTGCCGGTGCCGGGGCTGAGGAGGGCCCGTTCCTGCAGCGGCACGTCCAGGGGCGTGGTCAACTGCCCGTGCCACAGGGCGTGGAAGACGGCGGGCATGACCTCGATCGGGTCGCCGACTGCTTCGGCGCCTTCGATCAGCGGCCGCGGCCGCGTGAAGGCTTTAAGGACTGCGGGCATGAGGCCCGCTCGGCCGGCGTTGCGGGGGTGGCGGTAGCCGGCCAGCCATTTCAGGTTGGCGGCCAGGATGTCTGGCAGCGGCTCAAAGCGCCGGTAGGTCCAGCCGGCCTGAGCGCACGCCGCCTGAAGAACCGTGGCGGCCTTCAAGGCCCGCTGTCCGCCGGCCTCCGGGCGGCTGGGGCAGTCGGCCAGCAGGGCGGTGCCGTCGCGGTAGCGGGCGAAGAGCTGCGGCGTCCACGAGCGCACCTGGCCGCGCCTGTTGCGCCACATCAGCCGAACCGGCCGCCCGGCCAGGCCGACCACCTCGGGGTCGCGGTCCAGCACCATCAGCTGCGCCCGCATCGCGGCCGACCCGCACACCACGTGCCGGCCGGTCGTGGCCGACCACCACAGGCCGGGCCCCCACCGCCGCCCCGGTACCACCGGGAACGCCGAGGTCGGCTCCAGCTCCTCGAAGGCGACGGCGAGGACGGCGTCCGCCCACCGCTGCTGCACCACCTGCCCCAGGGGGTCGAGGAAGACCGCCTCCCACCCGGACCCGGTATCCGCCTGCGCGTCCTGTGCGCGGCCGCCCGCTTTGGCCGCAGCGTCCTTGCTGCCCACCCGGCCCAGTCAAGCCCGTCTTGCCCGCGGCGCGGGCGGCTTCACGCATATTGACCACACGGCGCCGGACAAGGAGCTGCCACTGCGCAAGGCATCGCGCACACCCGCCGCATCCTGATCACACCCACCACTGCGCTGCCGGCCGCTCGTCGTGATCGGCCACGAGCACATCCGCCAGGACATCGGCCGGCAGGCGGGCCCAGTACGCCAGATCCTCCAGTGCCATCCCGGCGGTGAGGGCTGCTGCTGCGGTCTCCCGTACGGCCTGGTCGATCAGCGTGGCGGCGTGGCCGAGGGTGCGCAGCAACTGCCGGGCGGCGTCGGCGGTCTTGCCGTACTGAGCGCCGCGCAGCTGGAGCAGTTGTTCCTGGGCGCTCTCGATCGCCCGGGTGATCTGGGCGCGCTGTTCGGGGGGTACCGCTGCCCGCCACGTCCTTCCCGCGCCGGGCGCCTTCTTCTCCTTGCCCAGCACCCGCAGCTGTCCTGCCATGCTCACGGCCTGGTGTTCCTGGCGCAGCCACCACAGGTCGGACTCGTAGCCGGGCGGTCCGCCTTCGCCGCGGCGCCGGCGGATGACGGCGCCCATCCAGGAGGTCAGCGGGCTGCCGTAGTCGGTCGCCGCCAGCGGCCCCAGCCACTCCCGCCCGACGTGTTCGCCCAGGTGGCGGCAGAACATCCCGTCAGCGGGCAGCGGCCGCGGCCGCAGAGCGCCGCTGTCCCTCCAGACCAACTCGGCCATGGCCGGCTCCAGCAGCGCACCGGCGACGGCCACCACCTCGGGGAAGACGGCCGCGTCCCGTCCCACGATCCGCCAACGCCCCAGATCCGCACCGGCGTTGCCGCCCGCCAGGTGATGCAGGCGGCGTGGCCAGATCGTCTCCTGCTCCCAGGTGTAGGCGTGTTCCCACCAGCGGGCCACCACTGCGTGCGCCAGCGCGAACACCCGCTCCGGCTCAGCCCCGGCCCGCACCGCCCGCCGCGCCACCCTGGCCCACTGCCGCTGCGCCGCGATGACCTCCGGCACGCCGCTCAGATCGAGATGCTCGGGTACGTGGTCGGTGTCCGCGTCCAGCAGCCACCGTCCGTGCCGGACGCACACCCGCTGCCAGCGCGCCGCGTACCGCACCACTCGGTCCGTTGTCCCGGTGCGCCGGGCGGTGCACAGGCGGCAGCCGAATGCCACCGGCCCGGCGAGCGCGCCGCCGATCCGCCACGCTGCCGCGGGCTCCGCATCCGATCGGGCCGGCAGTTTGGCGTCCTGCTGCCCCCAGGTCGGCAACGCCCGCGCCAGCACGTCCTGTTCGACGGCGCACAGCCGGGCCAGGACCTGTCGCCCCGCCGCGTTCAGCAGCACCTCGGCATCGGCCCGCAGATTGCCGCTCTCGTGCCGGGGCGGGTAGTTGCGCCACTGCCAGCTGCAGCGCAGGGCCGTGGTCTGCAGCCCGTAGCTGGCCGCGGCGCGGTTGATCAGGGATGCCGTGGTCTCCCCGGTCACGGGTGCGACCCGCAGCACCCCGGTGTGAGCAGCGGAGTTTGTCGGCGATCTCACCGCGGACCGTCTCCTGGAGTTCGCGGAAATTGCCGGTGGAGGGGTTTGAGGGCACGGCCCGTCCGAGCGCGCGGTCATCGGCTGTTCGCCGCCTGGTCGAGGTGGTGGGTGAGCGCGGTCTGCCAGTGCCGGTCGGTTTCGGGCAGTGGGGTGTGGGTGATGCGGGTGAGGGTGCCGTCACTCAGCCATCGGTGGTAGCGGCGGAGGCAGGTCTGGAAGGGGCCCAGGGCGTGGGGGAGTTGGGTCCAGGGCTGGTGGGTGCAGGTGATGTGGAGGATGGCCTCCAGGAGTTGGCGTTGGCTGCGGCGGCGGCCGCCGTGGTGGGGGAGCGGGGTCAGCAGGGCGGACAGGATCGTCCAGGCCTGGTCGGAGATCCGCGGCTGCCATCCGGGCGTGTGGTCGCTCAGCGCGGTGAGTTCGTCGATGAGGTCCTGCTGGCCGGGGTGGAGCAGGGGGCGGCGTGCGGCCTGTTGGGTGAGCCAGGCGTCGGCGTGGTCGGCGCCCGGGGCGCCGGGCCACCAGGTCATGCCGTCCGGCAGGCCCCTCTGGTGGTGGCGGCAGGCCCACCACGTGCGCTGCCAGGCGATCGGCCAGGGCGGGTCCCACCAGGCGTCGAGGGTGCTCAGCTGGGCTCCCAGCCGGGTGGGCCGGCCTGCCTGGCGCTGGCGGGTTCGGGCGTGGGCCAGCCAGGTGCCCAGGGGGAAGCCGTCGAAGTCGGTGGGCCGGGAGAGAGCGAGGTGGCCGTGGCGGCCGGCATGGGCGCGGGCTGCGGCCAGGCCGTCGGCGGCCGGACGGCGACGGTGTGGCCAGGTGTGGAAGCGGGCCACCTCGCTTTCGGTGAGGCCGAGGTGGCCGAGCAGGCGCCGCTGGTTGGGGTGCAGTTGGGGGTAGTGGGTGATCTGGTGGCGCAGCCACCGCTCGAGCCAGCGCGGCAGCCCGTCCAGGTTGTCCCCGCCGGTGACTGTCCCGTGGGCGCGCACGTGGGTGCGGGCCCGGTACCAGGCGCGCTGCCAGTCCACCGGCCAGGGCGGGTTCCACCACGCGTCCAGCCGGTGAAGCTGCGCCGCCTGCTCGCTCGTCAACGACGCCGCCTGGGCACGACGGTTGGCCAGCCACCGCCCCAGATCGAATCCGTCCCCTCCCCGGCCGTCGGTGTGCGGGAGGGCCAGATGACCGAACTGCTCCACATGCCGGCGGGCCTGCTCCAGCCCCTGCGTGAACAGCTCCTCTCGCCACTGCTCCAGACCTCGCCCCGGCCCCACCCGCCGCGGCACCGTCAGCTCCGCCCGCCCGGCCCCCGCGTCCGCCTCACCGGCCCGCTCGTGGCCGCCTGCGTCGTCGCCGCCCGGGCCGGCCGGCTGCCGCAGTCCCGGGCCGAGCTCCACCGGCCGGTGCGCCATGGGCACCCACCACATTCCATACCGGCCCTGCCGGGACCGTGGTTCCGCCGCAGTGCGCCGCCGGCGGATGACGGCCTGCGCCCAGGACGCCAACGCCCCTGAACCGGCCTGCACGTCCGTCTCGCTGAGCCAGTTGCGTCCCAGCCGCTCACCCAGGGCGGCAACCACCCGGCTGCGGCCGCCGCCGCGCACCAGGCCAGCGGCCAGGGCCTGCAGGCGGGGATCCAGCAGCGCCTGCGCCACCAGCACGAGTTCTGGGAAGACCACCATCTCCCGCACCAGCAACCGCCACTGCTCATCCCCCCACCCCTGCGGATGGCCTGCCGTACGGGCGGTGGCCGCCGCGACCTGCTCCAGACGCGGCCCCCACGCTTTCTCCCGCGCCCAGAATTCCTCCCGCTGCCACCACCCGCACACCACCGCCCGCGCCAGCGCGAACACCTCACGCGGCCGCACGCCGGCCGCCTGCGCGGCCGCTTCCACCCGCCCCCAGCGCCGCTGCGCCCGCCCCAACTCCGCCGTCATGGCGGTCACTTCGGCGAACTCCAGCGGATGCCCCTCACCCACCGTGAGCAGCCACCGGCCGTGGGCCGCGCACCAGCGCCGCCACGCCGGCCGGTAGACCCACACCGGCCGCCCGTGAGCCCCGCGCCGGGCCGCACACGCCCGGCATCCGAACGCCACCGGCCCCCACGGAAGCGGCCCCACCCGCCACCTCGCCCGCCCCACCCCACGATCGTCCTGCCCGTCCAGCGCATCTGGTCCGGCCTGCCACGACGGCAGCGCCCGGGCCAGATGCGCTTCCGGCACCCGGCACCACCCGGCCAGCTGCCCCTGCGCGACGCTGTCGAGCAGCACCTCACCGTCCGGACGCCCACGGTCCTTTAGCCGCAGCGGGCTGGTCCAGCGCCACCATTCAGCCAGGTCGGTCACCTGAAGCCGGTAGGCGGCCGCCACCCGGTGCAGAAACGACCACGTCGTCTCACCCGCCGCGGGCACCACCCGCACGACCGCCTCCACCCCAACCGCCTCCCACCCGCGACCCCATACCCGCGGCATGCCCGCGGCCCGCCGCGCATCCCTGGCCGGCCTCGGCGCCGATGCACGGGCAACGAGCCTCGGTGGCGTCCGGTAGCGGCAGCCCCGCCCATGCGTCCACGTCGGCGCCGCGGCCGCCACCACCTCGGCCGGGCCTGGCCGGGTCTACCGGCGGCTCGCCCCGCACCCGGACACGACCGGCGCAGCGACCGCATCCTGGTGCGGCCCACTCGACGTCACGGTCGAACATCCCGGCCGGCTTGTGCACGGCGTGTCTTTCGATGAGAGAGGTTCGCCCGCTGAGGCGGTAAGTCCGCGGCCACGCCCTGCCGGCAGTGGGCGCGCCGGACCGGATACGGCTCCGGCCCCCTCCCTGACGGCGGAACGCCGGGGGAGGGGGCCGGATGGTTGGTAGCGGGGGCGGGATTTGAACCTGCGACCTCTGGGTTATGAGCCCAGCGAGCTACCGAGCTGCTCCACCCCGCGTCGACGCACCCAGCGTATGCCATCAGGCAAGCAGCGGCAGGGATTTACCCGCGCCCCGGCGCGGGTACGAGGCGATGCACCGGCGCGGCGGCGCGTCATTCCCCGCCGGTTGCGGCTGCGCTCAAGCTGCCGCCCGCCCGACCCGGAGATCTACCGAGGAAAGAGACGAGGTCCGGCGCCGGAGCGGTCCTCCCGGGCACCTACTCGTTTTGGTCCGTCCCTCTCAGATGCAGGGACCAGTCCTTGAGCTGCTGGAGCAGCTCGGTGGCGCGGGCATGCCCGGTGGGCCAGAACGGCAGCACGACCAGGGCCGGAATGCAGCACACCGTGACGACCAGCAGGGGCAGAAGACACAAGGCGATCACCAGGGGACGCTGCCGTCCCTTGAACAGGGTGGCCGCGGCGGTGAGAAAGGCGGACATGACGGTAGAGGCATCCTTCCCGCCCGTGCCTGCGGCCCGGACCGACCGGGGCAGGATGTGAGGCGACGTCCTCAGCTTCAGATTCCTCCCCCGTTGCCGGAAGCCGCACCGCCAGGACCAATGTCCGGTGGGACCATTGCTCTTTGCGCAACACCACAGGGGGGATTCATGGGGGGCGGAGGGCACGCGCAGCCGGAGCTGGGGCCGATCAAGGAGAACGTGGCTGAGCCCGATCTCTCTTTCGTCGTGCGCCTGCGGGAGCTGTACCAGCACAGCGGCTGGATGTCGCTGCAGTCCTTCGCCGACGCCGTCGGCTACAGCCGAGGCACGCTCTCACGCTTCCTCTCCGGCGAGCGACGTCCAGCGGCAGACTTCCTCGGCAAGATGTTCGCCGCGCTGGAGGACCAGACAGGCCACCCGGTGACCGAGGAAGCCCAAGCCGGCACCCGGCGCCTGTACTTCGAATGCATCCGGGCCACGCGGCCACACGAGTACCAGGTCTTCGAGCTCGAGGAGAACCTCAAGGCCTCGTACTGGGAGCACCAGGCGGCCGAGCGTCTCATCCACGATCTGAACCAGGACCTGCGCGAAACCCGCATTCAACGGGACCAGATCGACCGGGAACGACGCGCCTTGGAGCAGGCCGTCGCACGCGACGCCGCCGAACACAGCCAGCTGCAGCAACGCCTGACAGACGAACAAACCGCCTACGACACCGCCCGGAGCACGCTCACCGAGCAGATCGCCGAGCTCGTCGACGCTCTGAGTCAGGCGGAACAGGGCCGGGAGGAGGCCCGGCAGACGTGCGAAGAGCTCCGCGAGCAGCTACGCACGGCACAGATACGCGCCGAGGACGAACGACAACAGCTCATCGACGACCAGGAACAGCAGCTCCGCGCCGAACGGGAGCGCCGCGAGTCCTTGGAACAGACCCTCGCAGAAGTACTA
>NZ_JBTWMV010000105.1:0-10949 GCF_054850255.1 Streptomyces sp. 7R007
CTAGTGTGATGCGCCGGAAATCACGGGCTTAAGTATGTAGCCTGTTTTCATGTCTCGGGGTCCTCGTGCCGTCGAAGTGGTGCTGTCCGATGAGGAGCGCGCCGAGTTGCTGCGCTGGGCGGGCGGGGCAGTGGCGCCCCGTCTTGCCGAGCGGGCACGCATCGTCTTGGCATGCGCGGAGGGGAAGCCGAATACGCGTGTCGCGGCGGAGTTCAAGGTGACCGCGGACACGGTGAGGAAGTGGCGCTCGCGGTTCGTTGACCGGCGGATGGTCGGGCTTGCGGATGAGCCGCGGCCGGGCCGGCGCAAGTTGGAGCTGGTGCTCAGCGATGACGAATGGGCTCAGCTGACGCGTTGGGCGAGGCGGGCGAAGACCGCGCAGTTCCTGGCCTTGCGGGCGAAGATCGTGCTGCGGTGCGCGGAGGGTGCGACGAACAAGCAGGTGGCGGCCGAACTCGGGGTGCGTGAAAAGTCGGTGAGCCGCTGGCGGGCCCGGTTCGTCAGCCAGCGGCTGGACGGGCTGGTCGACGAGCCGCGGCCGGGGCGGCCGCCGTCTATCCTTCTCGACCAGGTCGAGGACGTCATCGCCGCGACGCTGGAATCCGCTCCGGGTCAGGACACGCACTGGTCGCGGGCTTCCATGGCGGCCCGGACCGGGCTGTCGAAGTCCACCATCGGCCGGATCTGGAAACGGTTCGATCTCAAGCCGCACCTGCAGGACGCCTTCAAGCTCTCCACCGACCCGCAGTTCGTCGCGAAGGTCGTCGACGTCGTCGGCCTGTACCACAACCCGCCCGAGAAGGCGGTGGTGTTATGCGTGGACGAGAAGTCCCAGATCCAGGCCCTGGACCACTCGCAGCCGGTACTTCCGATGATGCCGGGCATGCCCGAACGGCGCACCCACGAGTACCTGCGGCACGGCATCACCAGCCTGTTCGCCGCCTTCAACATCGCCGACGGGACCGTCATTGGCGAACTGCACCGCCGCCACCGGGCGATTGAGTTCAGGAAGTTCCTGGTCACGATAGACAAGGCGGTTCCCGCCGGACTCGACGTGCACCTGGTGTGCGACAACTACGCCACCCACAACACTCCCGAGATCAAGACCTGGCTCGGCAGACACCCTCGATTCCATGTCCACTTCACCCCGACCGGCTCGTCCTGGATCAACCAGGTCGAGCGGTGGTTCGGCCTGCTGACCGACAAGCTCATCCGCCGCGGCGTCCACACTTCGGTGAAGGCCCTGGAAGACGACATCAGGGCATGGATCAACTCGTGGAACGAGAACCCCAGGCCTTTCACCTGGACCAAGACCGCCGACGAGATCCTCAAATCCCTCGCCGACTACCTCACCAAGGTCACTCCACCAGCCACGGAAAACCAGCAAGAAACTTAAGCCCGTGATTTCCGGTGCAGGACACTCGCGGGTGCTTCCGGGACACCGGCCCGCAGCGGCCCGAAGATCGCGGGCAGCAGCTCCGGGGTGTAGTCGCCGACGTCGATGGTCTCGTCGACGATGTCGTCATGGGTGGCGCCGACCGCAGCGAGTACGGCGTCGAGGTTACGGGCAACCTGTGCCGCCTGGACCCCGTGGTCACCGAGTCTCACGGCCGTCCTCGCTCATCCCAGGCGACCTGCCCGGAGAGATGCACGAGCCGCCTTCCGTCGACGGTGACGACCTGGGTGATCTGGTCGGACGGGTTGTGCACGGACGGGGACTGACACGGGTCACCGACATGATCAGCTCCTTGAGGAGGGCGTACCCGCCCAGGCGGTCAGCGCCTGGACCCGCTCGTCGCGGCGCGTGGCGTGATCGGCGGTACGGGTGGCCCACGCGACGTGCCCGTCGGGGCGTACGAGCACTTCGGTGACCCCATCGAGGTCGACGTGCTCGTCGTACTTGTCGACGGATACGGCCGTGACCCGGGAGGCCCGGTCCGTGTCAACGGCCTCCCGCAGGGAGGGGTCCTTCGCCAGAGCGAGCAGAACGAAGCGGCCCCGGGTGAGGAGTTCGTACACCCGTGTCGCCGCCGAACCGGCGGCGGTCAATCCCACATCGGGCATACGCCGCCCCACCAGCGGGTCGGCGCCCGGGTCCGCCGGCGGGTAGTGGGTGCCGAGCGCGGAGACCTGATCGGCGAGCCGGCGGTTGACCTCCGCGATGCCCAGCAACTGGTCGAGGAGCGACCGCAGGGCCGCGGCCGGGCGCTGGTACCCGCAGATCAGCGTCAGCTCCGCCAACAACGTCTGGACCTCGGTGTTCTCGGTCACCGACCGACCGGCCGGCCGACGCTCCACGTCATAACTGTCCAGCAACCCGGGCGGGGCCCAGCCGTGCACCGCCGCAGCCAGTTTCCACCCCAGGTTCATGGCGTCCTGGAGCCCGGTGTTGAGCCCCTGGCCCGCCGCGGGGAAGTGGATGTGGGCGGCGTCGCCCGCCAGCAGGATCCGTCCCGAGCGGTAGCTCTCCGCGAGCCGCGTGGCATTACCGAAACGCGACAGCCAGTCGGGCTCGGCGACCCCGAAGTCGGAGCCGGTGATTCGGGTGAGCGACGTACGGAACTCCTCCAGGGTCACCGGCTCCCGGGACGGGACCCGCATCCGCTCCGGATCCAGGCAGACGAACCGGGTGAGCCCGCCCTCCAGCGGCGCGACGATCACGCCACGGGCCCGTGCCGCATCGAGGGCGGCGGGCTGCGTGTCGACGACCGCGAAGTCCCCGAGTATCCCCGTCAGGGTCTCGTCGGTGCCGGGGAAGCCGATCCCCGCGGTCCGCCGTACGAGGCTGCGCCCGCCGTCGCACCCGGCCGCGTAGCGGGCACGTACGGTCTCGGTGCCGCCGCCGGGGACGCAGGTCTCCACCTCGACCCCGTCGCCGTCCTGGCTCACGCCGAGGATCTCGTGTCCCCGGCTGATCTCCACCCCCAGCTCGTGCGCCCGCTCCTCAAGGATCGCCTCGGTGCGCGCCTGGGCCAGGAAGAGGGTGTAGCCGTGCCGGGAGTCGAGGGCACCGAAGTCGAGCTGGGTGGGCAACCCCGCGAAGTGCCAGCCCGGCACGGTCCGGCCGAGCGGGAGGAACCGGTCGAGCAGTCCCCGCTGGTCCATCAGTTCCACGCTGCGCGGGTGCAGGCTCAGCGCCCGCGAATGGCGCTGCGGTTCGGTGCGGCGCTCCAGGACCCGGGTCCGTACGCCCGCCAGGGCCAGCTCGCAGGCGAGCATCAGCCCGGTCGGGCCGGCGCCTACGACGATCACGTCGGTGTTCATCGGAGATGACCTCCTCGATTTAGTGAACGATGTTCACGTGAACGTTGTTCACTATAGTGGGGTCCATGAGCGCACCGTCAAGCCCGGCCAGGGGCCGGCCCGCCCGGCTCGACCAGGCCCGCACCGTCCGGACCGCCCTCGACCTGCTGAACGAGTCCGGGCTCGACGCGCTGACCATGCGCAGGCTCGCCGATGCGATGGGTGTCCAGGCCGGTGCGCTGTACCGCTACTTCGCGACCAAACAGGACCTGCTCACCGCCATGGCCGAGCACATGATCGGTGGCGTCGCCGAGGCCACCGGCCCGGCCGGGGACGGCGACTGGAGCGAGGCAGTGGCGCGCCTGGCCCGCGCACTGCGCACAGCCCTGCTCGCCCATCGCGACGGCGCCCGCGTCTACGCCGGTACGCACTCGACCGGCCCCAACACCCTGGGCTTCGCCGACGGCCTCATCGGAGTGCTGCGCGCGGCGGGCTTCAGCAACGGTGAGGCGGCGCGGGCGCTCTACGCAGTGTCCCACTTCACCGTCGGCCACACGCTGGAGGAACAGGCCGCCCTCCGACCGGAGGACGGCGGGCCCACCAACGCAGGGGCCCTGCACGAGGCGGTGGTGGAGGCAGGGACGTATCCGCACCTCGCTGCCACCCTGCCGGTGCTCACCAGTACGGACTTCACGGCACACTTCGAGTTCGGGCTGCGGCTGCTCCTGGACGGACTGCGTGCCGTGCGGCGGTGAGCCCGGTGGCGGTTCTCCCCGCCACCGTCTCCCTGCGCGGCGTGAGCGTCGGGGCCGGCAGATGCTCGTACAGGAGCAGATGCGGCACGTACGCGGTGACAGGCCGCTTGCATCGCGGACAGGCGGTCCGCTCGATCGAGGCCTACGGTCGCGGCAGCCCCGACCCGACCGAGAGCCTGCCGTGGAACTGCGTGGCCAGGAGGGCGAATTCACGACTGGTGTACTGGGTGGGTTCAATCAGTTGTTGCAAACACCGGATTGTCGGATCGCGCGTAGCTGCTCGGCGAAGACCTCAGCTGGGGTCTTCCAGCCGAGGACTTTGCGGGATCGGTTATACGGGGTCGCCGGACGCACGCCTTCGCAGGGCAACACGGTAAGGCGGCATCGCGTGTCTCGCTGCGGTGGCATGCGAAGCGGGCGAGCCCCCGGATCACACGAGCAGGGGGTACCGTGACGGTCAGCCGTCAAGACTTCGAAGAGGCCATAGCCGCCTACTGGGGCGTCAAAGACGCCCAGTTCGAAGTCTCCGTCTTCAAAGACACCGTCGGGGCCGGCACATCCGGAGCCATCCGCGGCGGTAAGCACTTCGACCCAGTCGCAGCCCTCCTGGGCAAATTCTTCCTCGACGCCGGATACCCGCCCGCCGACATCCGCATCAGCACAAAGCAGCATCTAGAACTCCCTGGCTACTACCGCCCGCACGAGGGATCCGAATGCTGTGGCCGCGCCGTCGGTGTAAACGCGGATGGGGTCAGTGCGGTAGGGGTAGTTGAGCGTCTTGACGGCGATCTTCAGTTCTTTGCGCGATACGCCCTTCAACCCGCGGGATAGTTCGAGAACGGCTTCGAGTTGGACTTTTGCTTCCTCCCCGAAGGTAATGCGCGGAGTCAAGGGGCCTCACTGGTATCGGTCACGTTCACGTCGGATGGAAGTCGACGCAGAACACGGGCGAGCGGGTGCATAGGGCCCGCTGTCTGCAGGACGTGGGACAGCGTTCTGGTCCTGCTGCGCTCGCGCTCGGGGCTGGTGACGTGTTCCTGGGGCTGCATCTTGCGGCCTTTCCACTCGACAGCGTCGGGTCCCGCCACGGCTGTGCCGTCAGCGAGCCGCACGGTGCCGTCCAAGCGCAGCGCTCTTGCACATACTCGCGCAGACGGTCGTTGGTGACGAGCTTTGCGACCTTGGGGCGCTTGGCCGCCTGCTGAGCCTTCCACTGGGCGACCGTCGCGCGGTACTCCTGCTCGCCGCTGCGCGTGGCGGCGTTGCGGCGCAGCTCACGAGAGATCGTCCCGGCATCACGCCCCAGGGCGCGGGCGATCTGGCGCACCCCGGTGTCCTTCGTGCGCAGGATCGCGATCTCCTCGCGCTCCTCGAACGACAAGTAGCGGGCTGCGGACTCCAGCCAGCGAGATCGGCGCCATGCCGCCAGCGTGACGAAACCACCGGGAACCCACCGGCCAGGACACGTCGACCGCCAAAGACGCCTCCACCGTCGTGACCCCCGTGGCAATCAGCCGCCAGAACTGGCGCTGCACCACCCGTGATGGGTCCGGCCGGCCCGGCGAGCGCATCGCTGGCCGAAGTGCTCGATCAGCACGCCACTGCCGACGAGCCTCCCTCAGAAACATCGCTGGTCTCCATACTCCAGTCCGCCGTGGCCACACCGTACACCTCCGAGATCAAGGTGTTGCGACGACCAGTTGAATCCGTCCTGAACCCGTGGTCGGTGTTCACGACCGCCCCGGCGAGGCTGCCGCGGGTGCGTTCGGCGGCGGCCAGGGCGTCGGTGAGGAGGTCGGTGCGCATATGGTCCGCGATCGCCCAGCCGGCCAGGCGGCGCGAGGCCAGGTCGATCACGGTGGCCAGATGCAGGAACTTCCCGCCGTGAAGCGGGAGATAGGTGATGTCGCCGACGTGCTTGGTGTTCGGCTCACTTGCCGTGAAGTCGCGGCGGACGAGGTCCGGGGCCTTCGCAGCGGTCGGGTCCGCGACAGGGGTGCGGTGCCTGTGCCGCAGCCGCACGCCTGCCAGGCCGATGCTGCGCATCACGCGCGCGATCCGTTTGTGGTTGACGCGTTCGCCCGCCTCTTGGAGTTCGGCGGTGATCCTGGGGACGCCGCAGGTGCCGTCCGACTCATGGTGCACGGCCCGTATCCGGGCGACGAGGCGGGCGTCGGCCGCCTGCCGGGCGTCCCGGTCCGCGGCCGTGCGACGCCAGTAGTAGAGGCTGGAGAGGGCGATGCCCAGGATGGTGCACAGCCGCTTCACGCCGTAGCGGCGCTGGTGGTCCGCCACGAACTGGAAGCGGTTCACCAGCGCGTCTCCCCGGCGAAGTACTTCGCCGCCTTGCGCAGGATCTCGCGTTCTTCCTCCAGCTCGCGGACTTTCTGGCGCTGAGCGGCGTTCTCCGCCTCGGTGTCGGAGGCTCGGTCGGCAGCTCCGCCCGGCGTCCCCGCGGCCGGCTCGCGCCGGCTGCCCGGACCCAGTTCCGCAAGGTCTCGGGGTTGTTTCCCAGGTCGGCTGCGATCTGCCGGATCGTCGCCTTGGGCCGTGACTGGTACAGCGCGACCGCGTCCGCCTTGAACTGCGGCGGATAGTTCGTCATGACCACGAGATGTCCGTTGTCCAGGATCAAGGGTCAAGGCCCGGGTGAAGCTTCCCCGTGATCTTGGACACTTGTCGGTTATGCCGCGAGGGCGTGTTGATGCCGCTGCCTGGTCTCGGCTGGGGTGAGGTAGCCGAAGGTCTTGTGCTTGCGCAGGCGGCGGCGATTGTAGAAGGTCTCGATGAAAGTGAAGACCTCGGCGCGGGCGGCGGCCCGGTCGGGCCAGATGCGGGTGCCGATCTCTTCCTTGACAGGGCCCAGAAACTCTCCGCGGCCGCGTTGTCGAAGCATGATCCGGTGCGTCCGCAGCTGTTCCGCAGTCCCAACTCCCGTATTCGGTTCCTGAATTAAGTCGAGGTGTATTCGCTGCCGCGGTCACTGTGGATCACGCAGCCGGGTTCCAGGTTCCCTCGGCCGTAGGCCATGTCGAGGGCGTCCACGACGAGTTCTGCGCGGTGGTGATCAGCCATGGCATAACCGACGACCTCGCGGGTGGCCAGGTCCAGCCAGCAGGCGAGGTAGAGCCAGCCCTCGGCAGTGGGCAGGTAGGTGATGTCGCCGACCAGCTTGATCCCGGGCCGCTCGGCGTGGAAGTCGCGGCCGATCAGGTCAGGGGCCGGCTTCGCCTTCTTGTCGGGCCGGGTCAACGAGCGGCGCTTGCGCCGGGTGACGCCTCGGATGTCGCGCTCGCGCATCACGCGGGCGATGCGCTTGCGGTTCACCCGCCGCCCCAGACGCCGCAGTTCGGCGTGGATGCGCGGGACACCGTAGGTGCGGCGGGAGGCGACGTGCAGCATCGTGATCTCGTGTGCGAGCGCGTCGTCGGCGGCCTGCCGGGCATGGCGGGCGGCCTCTCCCTCGCGCCACGCGTAGTAGGAGGAGCGGGCGACGTGCAGCGCCCGGCACAACAGAACGATCGGGTAGTTCGCCTTCTCCGCATGGATGAACCGGCACAACTCGCTCACCGGTCGTTCTCCTTCACGAAGAAGGCGGTCGCTCTTTTCAGGATCTCGATCGTCTGCTGCTGTTCGCGGTTCTCCCGCCGCAGCCGCTTGAGCTCCTCGCGCTCGGCCCTACTCAATTCGCCGGGAGTGCCCTCGCCCTGCTCCACCTTCGCCTTGCGGTACCAGCCGCGCAGAGACTCGGAGCTGATGCCGAGTTCCCGGGCGACCGCCGTGACCGTCTTGCCCGAGGAGTCGACGAGCGCGATCGCGTCCCGCTTGAACTCATCGGTGTACCGCTTCGTGTACTTGCTTCCCACCTGGTGCTACTTCCTCTGGAACCTCAAGGTCCCAGTCTCCAGGTGTCCATGATCAAGGGGAAGGTTCACCCTCCTCAGCAGCACCCTCTGCCAGCCGGCACCCTCCGAGCACCACCACAGCCGATCAACCAGCCGATTAGCCCCTGCCTTGGACCACCACCGCAACGGCCACACCCGATCAGCCCGCCCAGGCCGGCCCCGCACCCGCCGCCCGGCCCCGGCCCCGGCCCCGGCCCCGGCCCCGGCCCGACACCACACCCCCCGGCCCGACGCCACCACCCCGCAGCACCCTCCACCACACGCAACCCCACCCGGCCGAGCAGAACCTCACCCTGCCCGACCGCTACTACCTCGCCTGGATCGACTACCAAAACCACCACGGCACCGAACCCACCGCACAACAACTCTCCGCCCACCTCGCCGCACACAACCTCCTCGGCCGCGACCACCAGCCCCTCAGCCCCGCCCACCTCCGACGACACTTCCTGCGCTGGCGGATCTACACCCTGTGGGCCCACCACCGCGAACACACCCACACCCCCTCCCCCACCGACATCGCCCACGACTGCGCCCGCCACCACATCACGGCCCAATACAACAAACCCCTCACCCCCCACGACATCACCAACATGACCCCCGACTTCGAACGACGCTGGCACACCCTCCACACGGCCCCTTGACCGAGACGTATCCAGACGCCTGGTTCTGCATCGGCTGGAAGTGAATCACCCACGAGGCTGTCGGCGTGCTGCGCATCATGGAGGCAGAACTCCAACGGCCAGGAGCTGTCAAACGTGTTCGATACTGGATGCAGCGATGCATGGATGCGACGACTACTGCTCCACGCGCCGAGGTGCTGCGGGACCGTTACCGCAGTCGGCTGCCCGAGCGCCTGCAGGAGCTGGTCGGCCCCGTCGCGGGCACCGTCGACCTGCCGCTGCACATCGTCTGGTCCGGGCGGACGAGCTACTGCCTGGACCGCCCGAAGTCCCGCATGACGAGCTACCGGACCGTCCTGGCCGAGGGCCTGCGCGAGGACCTGGCGGCCTTCCTGCACCACCGGCTGCTGGCCCGAGCAGTGGCCCGTCCTGCGCCGCCTGGTCACTGCGCAGGCCAGCCTCCGGCACCAGAAGCGCAGACGTCAGGGCCGGGCCTGGCGCCAGGAACGCAGCCTTTCTGCGATGCCGTACGAGTCCAGCCGTAGCTCTCGAATGTCGTAGATCAGTTCCCGCCAGAGCTCGAACTTGGTGTCCACGCGTTCTCCGGAGGCCTCAAGGTAGGCCACGGCGATCCCGTATCCGTACACCTCATTGCGGGCCGGGAGGGGGCGGAGCAGGACACACTCCTCCAGCATGACCGCGGCCCGCCAGAAGGCGTCCGGATGGTGCTGATCGTGCCGGGGTGGGTCGACCCGGTGGCGCTGCGCCAGACCGACGAGCACCGAGAAGTCGTTGACGGTGAGGTCGTCCCGGAGAATGTCCTCCTGACGCTCCAGGAACCACCGGTAGTCGACGTAGACGACGGCAGGCACAGGTCAGGCCGCCCGCGAGGAGTTGTCGGCGACGGCCGGCAGCCCGCCGAACTCGGCATCGAAGGCCTCCATAACGCCGGGTTCGCTGATCGCGCGGCGGAAAGCGGCGGTCGCCGTCTGCAGGGCTCGCTCTTGCTCCTTCTCACCCGCCAGCTTGGCAAGGTAGGCCTTCACAGACAGGCCCTCGGCAGCGGCAAGGCCCTGCAGTGCGTCCCGGGTACTGGTGTCGACCTTGACGGTGGTTTCAGCCATGCCCGTAGTATCCCGCACGGTATACGCGCCGCGCTACCTATGGGCTTACTGGGATCTAGCGTCCCCCACGGGGACAGGTGACTTCTCGCCGAAGCGGCCGTCTTCGCCGGCGTTCCCCTCACGGACCCTGCTGCTTGATTCGTGCTGGATGTGGCTCTTCCTCCTCACGGGACGCGTTGAGCTGACCGTTTGGTGACGGGGACGTCTCCGACTCTCAGCTGTGCTCCCCGCAGCAACCCCCTACAGCGGCTCCCTTGGTTCCGTCTTCACCGGCGCGTGAGCACGCGGAACTCGTTGCC
The DNA here is from genome assembly GCF_054850255.1 of Streptomyces sp. 7R007. NCBI lineage: Bacteria > Bacillati > Actinomycetota > Actinomycetes > Kitasatosporales > Streptomycetaceae > Streptomyces > Streptomyces sp. 7R007. Next base: position 9,947 of record NZ_JBTWMV010000105.1, read on the forward strand.
GTCGGGGTCGGCCAGCAGCACCGCGCCGTCCCCGCCATGGGCAGAGTCGAGGCGCTTCGCCCCAAGGGAGAGCAGGCGCTCGACCTCTGCTTGGTGATCGTCGTCCGCGACGAGCTCCAAGTGCAGGTCCTTACCGGGGTCCGGCATGAGCGGCGGACCGCCCCACGTGATCTTCGTACCGCCGTTCGGTGACTGGATGGCGGTTTCCTCGTCCTGGTCCCAGACCAGCGGCCAGCCCAGCGCCTCGCTCCAGAAGTAGCCCACGGCCTGCGAACCATCGCAGGCGAGCGCGCCGATGACGCCGCAGCCGGCGAGGAACCTGTTGCCCGGCTCCAGGACACAGAATTCGTTGCCTTCGGGGTCGGCGAGCACCACATGGGACACGTCCGGCCCCTGGCCGACGTCGGCGTGCCGCGCGCCGAGGTCGAGCTCCCTGGCCACGGTCTCCTGCTGGTTCTCCAGAGAGGAGCTGGTCAAATCGAAGTGCAGCCGGTTCTGGGCGACCTTGTGCGCCTGGCAGGAACGGAAGCCGAGGCGGTAGCCGGCGTCATTCCCGGACAACAGGGCGACGCCGTCGTAAGAATCGTCGGCTCTGTCCAAGCCCAGGAGGCCGGACCAGAAACGCGCCAGGCGCTCGGGCTGGTGAGCGTCGAAGTAGATTGCGAAGAGTCGGCTGCTCATTGCGCCACCACGCATCCTCGGTCCGTTGAGTGCCAACTGTCGGCAGGCGCCATGCCGGTGCCTCGAACGAGGATCCTATGGGCAGGCCGCCCCCAGTTGCAGCCGAGTAATCTGTGGCCCCGGCGTACAGCCCGTGATCGCCCGCCGTGGCACCGAGCACGGCTCCTGCCTGGGCACCAAGCGGTGGGTGGTCGAGCAGGCAATGAGCCTCACCGCTGCACTGGTTCGGCCGCCTGCGCATCCGCTGGGAGATCCGAGACAACATCCACGAAACTGATCTGCTGGCGCCGCCTACGGACCGCATTCCGTTAGGGCCTCTTAG
>NZ_JBTWMV010000106.1:0-10618 GCF_054850255.1 Streptomyces sp. 7R007
TAGTCGGCGTAGCGGCGGGGCATGCCCTCGGCGCCTAGCCAGTGCTGCACCAGGAAGGTGGTGTGGAAGCCGACGTACAGCGTCCAGAAATGGATTTTGCCCAGGCGTTCGTCGAGCATCCTCCCCGTGAACTTCGCCCACCAGAAAGTAGAAACCGGAGAACATCGCGAAGACCACGGTGCCGAAGACGACGTAATGGAAGTGCGCGACGACGAAGTAGCTGTCGGTGATGTGGAAGTCCAGCGGCGGTGAGGCCAGCAGAACGCCTGTCAGGCCGCCGAAGAGGAACGTCACCAGAAAGCCGGTCGACCACAGCATGGGCGTCTCGAAGCTCACTGAACCATGCCACATGGTTCCGATCCAGTTGAAGAACTTCACCCCGGTGGGCACCGCGATCAGGAACGACATGAAGGAGAAGAAGGGCAGCAGCACTCCACCGGTGGCGAACATGTGGTGCGCCCACACGGTGACGGACAGTCCGGAAATGGCCATGGTCGCGCCGACCAGCCCGGCGTAGCCGAAGATCGGTTTGCGTGAGAAGACGGGAATGACCTCGCTGATGATGCCGAAGAACGGCACCGCGATGATGTACACCTCTGGGTGTCCGAAGAACCAGAACAGGTGCTGCCACAGCAACGCGCCGCCGTTGGCGGAGTCGAAGACATGGGCGCCGAACTTGCGGTCAGCTTCCAGAGCCAGCAGCGCGGCGGCCAGCACGGGGAAGACCATGATCACCAGGACGCTGGTCAGCATCACGTTCCAGGTGAAGATCGGCAGTCGGAACATGGTCATGCCCGGCGCGCGCATGCAGACGATGGTGGTGAGGAAGTTGACGGCGCCCAGGATGGTGCCGAAACCGGACAGGGCCAGCCCCATGATCCACAGGTCGTGGCCCACACCGGGGCTGTGCTGCGCGTCGTTGAGCGGACTGTAGGCGAACCAGCCGAAGCTGGCCGCGCCCTGCGGGGTGAGAAACCCTCCCACGGCGATGAGCGAGCCGAACAGGTACAGACAGTAAGCGAGCATGTTCAGGCGGGGGAAGGCGACGTCGGGAGCGCCGATCTGCAGGGGCATGATGGCGTTGGCGAAGCCGGCGAACAGGGGCGTCGCGAACATCAGGAGCATGACGGCGCCATGCATCGTGAACGCCTGGTTGTACTGCTCGTTCGACAGGATCTGCGTTCCCGGCCGGGCCAACTCGCCGCGCATCAGCAGTGCGAGCACCCCCGCCAGCAGGAAGAACCCGAACGAGGTCACCATGTACAGTGCGCCGATCTTCTTGTGATCGGTGGTCGTCAGTCACTCGACCACGGCAGAAGCCCGTTTCGCCGTGGGCCGTTGCACCCCGGCCGGCTCGGTCTGCACCGTCATAACCTTGACACCTCGCTCGTCGCACACCTCGCCGGAGCCCCGGCGGCGCCCGGCGAGGTACCCGCGAACTTCCCCGGCATGCGCCCGTGTTTTTCTGTCGCGGACGAGCGGTGGCGCTGGTCGCCTGCGAAAAACCGGGTGGGCCCGGCGCGGTAGCCGCAGCAGCCACCCGGCGGCGGTGGCGAGCACGGTCGGCGCTCGGCCGGTCCGGTGTCAGGGGATCGCGGCGGCCTCCCCTTGCCGCATCCGCGCCGTCGCGCGTTCCGACCGGGTAAGGGTCCGGTGGCGGACAAGGCGATGACGCTGTGGTGGCCGAGTCCGTCATGAGGGCGCTCGGAGCCCACGGCGCGCGCTGCGGCGGCTCGGAGCCGGACCTGACGGTCTGGTAACGATCACCCGTGGGCGATACCTGCACTGTGCAAACAAGCATACGATCCACAGGATGAACAGAGCTGTGAAGATCGGCATAGCGAGCACAAGCACGGCGCTGCTCGTCCTCGGGGGAGTGGGCGCCTACAACGTGGTACAGGCGATGTCTGCCGGGACGACGGGGAACGGCGAGCCCGCGGCGGCTAGTGGTTTCGACGCGGCGGCGGTGTCCACCGAGCCGCCGTCGGACGCCAAGGCGGTCGAGTTGGCCCGGGCCTTCCTGGGGAGTTGGTCGAAGGGGCAGTTGGACAAGGCGGCCGACGACACCGACGCGTCGGCCACGGCCGCATCGGCGCTGCGGGGATACCGGGACGGTCTGCACATCAAGTCGCTCGCGTTCAGAGAGGTCACGTCGGCGGGTCCGTCGACGGTCACGGCAGGCGCGACCAAGGTCACCTTCAGTGTCACGGCTCAGGTTGCGGGCGGCACTTGGACGTATCCGAGCGCCGTGGCCGTACGGCAGAACACGGAAGGTCGGCCGGCGGTGCACTGGAACAACTCGGTGCTCTACCCAGGCCTCGGCGACGACCAGTCGCTCACCGCCGGCAAGCTTCCCGACGGCACGAGCACTGCCAAGGTCGTGGCGAGCGACGGCAAGACCGACCTGGCCGCGTTTTCTTCACTGCACGACATCGTGGCGACGATCCGCAAGAACGCCACGCCCACCGGAGGCAGCGCTGGCACGGGCGTCGCCGTGGTCGACGCGGACGGAGTGGGCGTGAAGGCGGTGAAGGTCTTCGTCAAGGGCACGGCGCCGGTGATCAGGACGACCATCGACGCGCGGCTCCAGGCCGTGGCCGAGAATGCGGTGACCGACTCCCACCTGCAGGACAAACCCGCCGGGACGGTGGCGCTCGACTGGCGGACCGGTCACATCCTCGCGATCGCCCACACCGGCGCGGACGGTGACATCGCTGTCAATGGCATCAAGTCGCCGGGCTCCACCATGAAGATCATCACGTCGGCGGCCCTATTCGACCAGGTCGGCCTCACCCCCAACAGCCCCGCCCCGTGCACGGATTCGCTGATGGCCAACAGCCAACTGTTCCACAACGACGCGGGCGTGCGACCCAATGCGGCTTCCACGGTCGCCCAGGCGTTCACGGTGTCGTGCAACACGGCGTTCATCAAGGACGGTTTCCACTACCTGGTGCACAACGGGGACGCCTCCGCGCTGCACGACGAGGCCGTCAACGTCTTCGGTATGGGCAGCTGGTCCATCGGGGGCGGGGTCGCCACCACCGACCCGAGCATTCCGCCGGACGCCCAGGGCGGTGATCAGGCGGCTCAGTTCATCGGACAGGGCAGGGTCACGGCCACGCCGCTATTCATGGCGTCCGTGGCGGCCACCGTCCGCAACGCCGGTTTCGAGCAGCCGGTCATCCTGCCAGGGCAGCACCAGGACACCGCGCCCCGGCCCATCTCCGCCCGTACAGCCGGCTACCTACAGTCGATGATGCGCTCCGTGGCCACGAGCGGCACCGCCGCCCCTCGCCTTGGCGGTCTGGCGGGCGTAGGCGCCAAGACCGGCACAGCGGAGGAGGGTGATCACACCAACGGCTGGCTGACGGCGTACAACTCCCGTATTGCCGTCGCCGCCCTGGTTGAAGGTGGCAGCTCTGGCGTGGACTCCGCCGGGTACGTCGTCCGGCACCTGCTCACCGAAAGCTGACGCCGTGCACGGGCGCGCGGTGCCCGGCCTTCGCGAGGCCGGCGCGCGCTTGCTGCACACATCCTGTATTGACGCCGTCCGCTGCTAGCGTCCCGCGCCGGTCCTTCCCGCGCGTGCTCGCAGTGCGGGCGCCAGTGCGCCGACGGTCGGCCGGCTTCCCTGGTCTCGCGGCCCTCGGCCGTGTCCCCGCTCCAGCTCGAACGTGGCAGGCTTCCTTGACCGCTGGTGTCAGTCGGCCGGCCCGACCGCTTTCGCCCGAAGGAGGACTCAGGCCAGGGCGAAGTAGCGCAGCCACACGTAGACGAGGGACATGGACACCGTCGCGACGGTCACGATGAGGCCGTACTTGGTGAACTGCCAGAAGGAGATGGGCTGCCGGTTGCGTTCGGCGATGCCGAGGACGACGACGTTGGCGGAGGCGCCGATGGCGGTGGCGTTGCCGCCGAGGTCGGCGCCGAGGGCGAGGGCCCACCACATGACGTGGTCGCCGGCGCCGCCCATGTCCTTGACCAGGTCGGCGGTGATCGGGGCCATGGTGGCGACGTACGGGATGTTGTCGACCACGCCCGACAACACGGCCGAGCCGCCCAGCAGGGTCATGGAGCCGCCGAGTTCGTTGCCGCCGATCAGGTCCGCCAGCGACTTGGAGACCTCGCCGACGACCCCGGTGTCGATCAGACCGCCGATCATGATGAAGAGTCCCGCGAAGAAGGCGAGGGTGGGCCACTCCACCTCGGCGAGGACCTCGCTGGTCTCGGCCGTGGAGACGGCGATGAGCACCCCGGCCCCGAGCAGGGCGACGATGCTGGGCTCGTAGTGCAGCACGGGATGCAGGACGAAGCCGGCGACGACCAGAGCCAGCACGATCAGTCCCTGGACCAGCAGGCGCGGGTCCCTGATGGCCTCGCGTTCCTCCAACGCCATGATCTCGGCGGCACGGTCCTCGTCGTACACGAACGCCTCGCGGAACAGCACCCGGCACAGTGCGAGGAGCACGAGCACCAGCACCGCGGACAGCGGGGCGAGGTGGACGAGGAAGTCGTTGAAGGTCAGGCCGGCCCGGCTGGCGATGATGATGTTGGGCGGGTCGCCGACCAGGGTCGCCGTGCCACCGACGTTGGACGCCATGACCTCGGCGATGAGGAATGGCGCCGCAGGCAGGGCGAGGCGTTCACACACCAGCAGGGTGACCGGGGCGATCAGCAGGACCGTGGTGACGTTGTCCAGCAGCGCCGATGCCACCGCTGTGATGACCACGAGCATGGCCATGACCCGGAAGGGTTGGGCGCGAGCGCGCTTGACGGCCCAGATCGCGAGGTACTCGAACATACCGGTCTTCTTCAGCACGCCGACGATCATCATCATGCCCATCAGTAGGAAGATGACGTTCCAGTCGATGCCGGAGTCCTCGGAGTAGAAGGCCGAGACGTCGTCGGTCGCCCCGATCGCCAGCATGAGTCCCGCGCCGCCGAGGGCCACGGCGACACGGTGGATCTTCTCGCTGATGATCAGGGCGTACGCGCCGACGAAGACGATGAGCGACGCCCAGCTGTGCCAGTCGTTCACGATCCTCCGATGAAGTGGTCGGGTGGGGCGTCGATGGTGAAGCGCCGACCAGCAGGGGCTGTGTCACCGCATCGTTCGATCATGGCGGCGACGGGCCTGTCCCTGGCTGTCGGTGTGAGTCGGCTCCCGAGCGGCCACGTGGCCGACGACTGGCCGGTCATCGCTGCTCGGGTGTCGTTGTCCAGCCGGTCGTCGATGGCCGCCGCGGTACTCGGATCCTCCTGTACCGGGGCGGGTCCCAGTGCTTCGACCGCGGGCTGCGGGCACCTTCCGTGAACGGATACTTCTCCAGGCCGAGGACCCGGAGGGCGGACAGCCGCTCGTGCACGATGAGCCGGGTGGCCTTTGCGTCGTCGTCATGGGCTGTCACCGGGGGACGGGGCTGGGCCAGTTCGCAGGAGGGGCATGGCCGTTTGCCTCGCTCTGCCGTTCCACTGCCGCGAACGCATGGTCGTCATCGTCGTCGGGGATGCCGACGAGGTCTTCGACGTCGAACATGCGGGCGATGGGCACGTCGGTGCTGGAGTGCGCGATGATCGAGAAGGCGATACACACCGCGATCAGCGTGTACGCCTCCCGCGCGTGCGGGATGCCGGACTGCAGCACCAGCAGCCCGTACACGACGGACGCGAAGCCCTTCGGGCCAAACCAGGCCGCGGTCAGTCTCTCGCGGCGCTCGAAGTGCGTCCCGATCAGAGAGATCAGCAGCGACGCGGGCCGGATCAGCACGATCGCCAGGGCGATGGCGACGTAGCCGCCCCATGACAGGTCGGCGAAGAGGCGGGGGGTGAGCAGGGCGCCGAACACCAGCAGCGCGGCGAACTTCGCCAGCTCCGCGAGAGCCTCGCCGAGTGGCTCGAAGGCCTCCTTGGCCTCCGGGGCGGTGGCGGCGAGGACGGCGCCCGCAGAGAAGGCGGCCAGGTAGGGGTTGGCGTGGGTGAGGTGGCAGAGCCCGTACAGAATGATCCCGGTCGCCAGCGGCAACCAGCGGCTGCAGTTTCGGCTCCGCGCCCAGCAGGCGGAACCGGACGAGAGCGTTGACGAGCAGCGGCAGCAGGATGCCGAAGACCAGTCCGAGCGCGAGCTCCAGGGCGATCTTCCCGCTCGACGCCTCGTCGGCGTGGCCCGCGGTGGGCCCGGCCGCCGCGATCAGCACGAGGACTGCCGGCAGGGCCAGTCCGTCATTGATGCCGCTCTCGACGTTGAGCAGTTCACGCAGCTTGGCCGGGACCTCCTTGCGGCCCACGATCGCTGAGGCGAACACCGGGTCGGTCGGCGCCAGGACGGCACCCACCAAAAACGACGTCGTCCAGTCCAGGCCCATCAGGAAGTGCGTGACCACAGCCATGAACACGAAGGCGAGGGGCATGCCCAAGCCGAGCGCGCGGGCCGGGCTCTTCCAGTTGGCGCGCAGCTTGGCGAAGGAGACGTGCTGCCCGTCGGTGAACAGCACCGCGAACAGCGCCAGGTCGGCCGTCACCGACACGATCTCACTGTCCGGTGTGATGTGGATCAGCCCGAGGAAGCCGTCGCTGACCAGGGCTCCGCCGATCAGGAAGAGGAAGGAGGTGGACAGCACCGTCCGGGCCGCCAGACCCGACAGCAACACCGCCACCAGCAGTGCGACACCGAACACCGCCACCAGCACCATGACGTGAACCCCCGATCGGAAGAGAGAGTGATCCCCTGCTCGCCGACCAGGCTTCCCGGCACACCACTGGGAACCTTACCTGTTCTTGATCCATCTTTGACAGATCACCAGTACGCGCGGGGAGTGTGAAGACCTTCTTCGGGCTCTCACGCCCGCAGGTGTGGCGTCGCCATCGAGAGGACGGTCCCGGCGGCTCACGACGTGGCGGCCAGCAGTCGCTCCAGCAGGTGTGAGGCGGTGATCACGCTGAGCAGCCGCATGCCGGTCCTGTCCTCGTCGACGACTGCCACCAGGGGGCTGCGGACCTGCGCCATCTGTGCCGCGACCTCCAACGCGGTCGCGTCTGGTTCGGCGACCGGGGGCGCGGGCACGGTTTTCGACAGGCACTCGCGCACCGTGCGGCCCTTGAGTGCCTCGCACAGCCGGTCGGCGTGGCGTTCGTCGACCACGGCGGCCAGCGTCGGGTCCTCGACGACGTAGGCCGGCACGAGGATTTTGATCATCTGTGAGGCGGGCAGTACCGCCTTGGGCGCGCCCTGCTCGTCGACCACCAGCAGGGCGGGCAGCCGGTGCTCGGCCATCACTTGTGCCGCCACCACGGCGTCGGTGTCGACGCCGACGGTCTCGTACTCCACTGCCAGGTCACGTGCCCGCACGATCGGCTCCAGTCTGTCCGTGTCCCGTTACAAGGCAGCGTCACGCGTATGCGGTGCGCAGGCCAGCCCTTCGCGACGGCTTCTTACGGCGTTTCGGCAACACGGGCCGCCACGGTCTTGCCCCTCTCGTTGTGGGTTCCCGGTGACCTCGTCGGTGCAGTCGGCCACGTCACCGTGGTGTCCCGGCTGACGCAGCAGGTACGTCCGGCAGAACTACCCACTTCCGGCCGATTCGACGCCACAGCGGTCGACGACACGGGGGCGGGGGTCACCCCGAGGCGATCAGCAGGTCCCCGCTGTGGTCTCGCCAGGCGATGCTCACCGCACCGTCGGCGGTGTCGAGGACGTCGAGCCTGTCGAAGGCGTCTGAATCGTCCGGCGCTGTCATGGCCGGCAGCCGCAGGGTATGGAGCAACTGTCCCGTGGCCGCATCGAGGACGAGCAGGTCGGCCTGGATCCGCCGCCCGGCGTCCGCAGCGGTGAGGAACGGCTGGCGTACGACGTACACCCGGCCGTCGGCGATGCGGGCGATGCCGTACTCCTGGCCGGCCGACGCTCGCAGCTGCCAGGAGGATCGTCCGTCACGGGCGTCGTAGCCGCGCAGGAGTGTCTCGTGGTCCCCGGAGCCGTCTTTCGGGTCGCTGCCGGACACTACGGTGCCGCCGCCCGCGGTGAGCACGTCCCACTCGTCCAGGGGGAGTGCGGCACGTGCAGAGATCCTTTGGCGGTTCATGTCGAGCAACCGGATGATATGCAGGCGGTCTGGGTCCGGGGCGACCAGCGTGTGCCCGTCACTCCGAGGCCGTCAGCTCGGGGTCAGCGGTGCGCTGCTGCCAGAGGATCTCGCCCGTGCGGTTGTCGACCCCGAGCAGCAGGCCGTACTCGTCCCGGTCGCCGCGACCAGAGGCGTTGCACTTCACGTGGACGGCGCTGACGTGGTCGGGCAGGGTGTGCACGGAACGAAGGAATACCTCGGGACACGACTCAGGCGTCTTCACCGTCCACAGGCTCCGGCCGCCGCGCTCGTCGAAAGCGTGCACGGCGCCGAGATCCTCGGTGACGGCACGGCCGCCGACGAGTTCCACGGACCGGTGACGGTCGCCGGCCCGTATATCCGCATGCCACAGCGGCTTGCCAGTGCGCAGATCGACGGCGACCAGCTTCCCGTCGGTGAAGCGGGCCACCACGGTGCGTTCCGACAGCCCGAAGACCACACAGCTGGGTCCTTCGCATCCCGGCGCTCGTAGCGCCAGTACTCTTTCCGGTCCGCAAGTTCATCGCCGTCAGACCGGAGTCCGTCCACCGCAGAGACAGCCCGTGCACCACGGCCTGCTCACCCCCCGCCCGGCGTATGACAGTTTCCGGCGCGACCGGGGCCTTGGCGGCGAACGCGGTGGGGAAGGGCCCGCGGGCCCCGGTGAACACATCCTGTGACTCGTGCCAGTCCACCAGCCTGGCGCTCACGAGGAACCTCCTGCCCTGAGTCCGGGAGCGGGTCCTCAACGCCCGCTCTGAACGCGCGTAGCCGTCGGCCCACGCCCCCTCTCAACCGTCCGGTCGGCGGCTGCGCTCTTCGCGCTGCCGCCGAGCCGACCACTTACGGTATGCCGGCGCCATGGTCATCCGGGCCGCATGGAATCTGCATCTGACCTGGCTGACCGCGCGAAGCGCACGCAGTTCGACAGGACCCGCAGCTGGGCTTCCCCGAGTGCCAACGGCCCGTTCCACTGGCCGCCTCGGGAGAGCTACTGGCCGTCGTCAGCCGAGTTTCGTAGAGTCCGCCTGAAACAAGATCGCCGCGGATTCGACGAACTCGGGTCGACTCAGCTGACCAACAGGGGAACTCTACTCAGGGCCGGTCGGCCTACAGGGCATCGACGGCCGTGGCACGCATGCTGTCGCTGCGAAGGGTGCGCCGGTGGCTTGCTGTCCTTGGAGGCGTTCGCACCACGGTGGAGGCAGGGGGCCGCCGTCTTGCGGGCCGTCTGACTGTGGCGGCCGCTGTTCGCTCGTGCGGGCGGAACCCGTCTTGCAGGGAGCCGTAATGGCCAAACCGTTTTTTCACACCGGCTCTGCCCGGATGACCGAGCTGGGCCGGGAAGAGTCCCTGGCGCTGCTGGCCAGTGTCCCGCTGGGCCGGATCGGCTTCTCCATTCAGGCACTGCCCGCGATCCGCCCGGTCAACCATCTGGTCGACGGCGACCGCATCGTCTTCCGCACTCACACCGGATCGGCGTTGGTACGTGATCCGTCGGTCGAGGAGGTGATGGTCTATGAAACCGACCAGATCGACCTGGAGGACCGCACCGGCTGGAGCGTGATGGTCACCGGCCGGGCCAGCCTGATCACCGATCCCCTCACCGCCACCCGCTACCGAGACCTGCTCATCCCCTGGATCGACCTGGACATGGACCACGTGCTCCAGATCTCGGCGGAGATCGTCACCGGCTACCGGCTGAGTCACTGAGCCCGGATAGGCTGCGACAGGACCACGCTGCACCGGCACGGTCCCGACCCGGGCGTGAGGTTCCTCCCGCGCGGGAGGCGGGAGGAACCTCACCTGCCTCAGCTCGCCGCGACAGCGTTGCCGCCAGCGAGGCCAGCCCTACCAGCACCGCCCTCAGGACCCTCACGGCCCGGCGACGGCCCCCAAGCCCGCTGACCGGCCCGCAGTGAACAGCTCCGGGCCCGTCACAGGATCCGCTCGATTTGCCGCAGTTCCTTGCGGACGCCGGGCAGATCCGCGCGGTTTCGGTCAAGGACGACGTAGAGGAAGAGTCCTTCGTGCATGCGGCGGGTCAGGGGCCGGATGAGGTGGTATTCCGTATCCAGGGTGATGAGGATGTCCTCCAGTCGCGCCGGTGCGTAACCGAGCAGGTCCAAGGCCGAGAGTTCGGCGCGTACGACGTCCGTGCCGCCGCTCGCTGCCTTGGCGAAGTGAAGGCCGGCCGGTTCGCCGAGGGCGCCGAGCGTCATGCGGCTGACGTAGTCGACGACCGCCACGCCGAGCGCTCCGTCGATGCGCATCGCTCGGCGCATCGCGATGGTGATGACGGACACGGTCAGCCCCCTCGTCGTCCCGGCGCGGGATAGTTCTTCCGGCCGTCTTTGCATCGTGCCATGATTCGTGGTGGGCGGCGCCGGAAACGGCAGCGCAGGTTCATGACGGCGCTTCGGGCACCGCCTTCTAGGGCCTGTGTGAGGTCGTGATCATTCTCGGGTTCTGGTCCCGTGCGGGGGTGGGGCCTGGTAGGACGCTGGGTGTGGCACGTT
>NZ_JBTWMV010000107.1:0-10065 GCF_054850255.1 Streptomyces sp. 7R007
CGCCGGTTCCGGTTCAGCTACCAGCGCCACTCACGCTGTCCGTAGAGGTGACCCGCATCGGTCATCCCGTTCTCGCGGCACCAGTTCATGAATTCGTCCACCTGCTTGAGCTGGAAGGAGTCGTCGTTGTAGCTGGTGGCCATGACATGGCCGAGCCAGTCCTCCTCGCCCATGGCGTACACGTACGCCTGCTTGGCTCCGAGCTCGCTGACGATGGCCGCGGCCTGTTCCGCGTTCGAGCCCGACAGGGTCCGCGAGTCGCTCATGCGCTTGGTGACCGGCCGGGTCAGCAGGGCCTTGTACAGCCAGGTCAGTGGGGCACCGGCGCATTCCATGCCGAGGAACGCCACATTGATACGGCCGACGCGGTCGCGCATGTAGCGGTACAGCCCCGGATCGATGCCGGACGAGTCCGCGCCGATGAACACGGTGCGATCGGCCAACCGCACGCAGTAGGTGGATTTGGCGCGGATGTCGAGATCGGCGTGCTCGCCGAGGAACGGGGTCGACGTCACTTTCATGCCGGCGACGTCGAGTTCCGCGAAGTCGTCCACCTCGGTCACCGGTAGTCCGATGTGCTCCAGGTACAGCCCCAGCGACGGGTCGCACAGGTTGCCCCGGGAGGAACGCGGCACGACGACCGTGCCCACCCGGCCGCGCAGTTGGAGGAGCGTCTCCAGGACGATGTGGTCCTGGTGCCCATGAGTGATGAGGACTGCGTCGATGTGGTCCGGCAGGTCGCGCAGTGTGTAGCGGTCCTGAGCGGAGGAGTCGGCGCTGATGAACGGGTCCGTGACGATCGCCGCCTCGCGGGTCTGCAGAACCAGGCACGCGTGGCCGAAGTACCTGATCCGGCCGCCCGATTCGATGTGCCGGTCTTCGGCCAGGTCGGGGGCGTCGGTCAGCAGGGCGCTCATCCGTGCTGCCTGCTCGTCGTCGAGGCCGAGGGCCTCGCGCAGCCGGGGAAGTGTGGACCCATGCACCCGGGACCGGAACAGCTCGGTCAGGCCGGGGTGCCGGAAGGGGATGCGCAGGTCCAGGACGTCGGGTCCCGGCAGCCGGGGCGTGCTGAGGATGAACGGTCGCTCGGTGCCGGTCTCCAGCGACAACTGCACGGACTGACGGTCCTCGGTGTAGGCACTGCTCGCGTACACGAGCGGCTCGATGAACCGCATCGTCGGCTGGTTCTCGGTGTCGTAGGCGAGCTCCACCAGCCCCGACAACTCAGGCGGGAGCTTCGGGTACAGCGGTGTGAGGTCGAAGCCGGTCGCGCCCTGTCGCACGATCTCCTCGGCCTCCCCGATCGCGGCGGCGAACCGCAGCATGTCCGCGCGGTCCCGCTTGATGGCGGACAGCAGCTCGCGGATCTCACCGGAGCGGTCCTCCGGGACGTTGATGAAGTATCCGCCGCGTAGCGCGGGATTGCTGCTGGCCGCCGCATGGACTTGGGGCGATTGCAGATACGACTCGAGCAAAGGTATCTGGACGGATGCCAGATTCAACGACGCCTGCACCGGGGCGACAGAAAGCAGCCAGGCATAGAAACCGTCGACGAGAGGCTCGATAATCGCTTTCGACCGGAGGAATTTCTGCTCGTCGCCCATCGCGACTCCTCATCCAGGAAGTGTGTTTTCCGGATACGCCCGGGACGGCACCATGTGATTGCCTGCGCCGCTGGTCACCCTCGCACACGGTCAGAGGACCGATCAATCCCCCGCTCTTCGGAGGCCGACGTGTTCCTGTGACACGTGTTTAACTGCGTCGCAGCGCTGGTTGAACAGCCTCCACCAAGGTCGGAGACAGGGAGGTCACGCGCCGGACGGGCAGCGAACGGTGACATATTGATCAGCGATCTGGCCTGTGTGAGAGTGGCGTTCCACGCGTGGCCGCAGAAAGCGTCAGGTCCCACCGCAGTTGATGGTGCCCACCTGTTCCGGTGTTTCCTCGAATGATCGGCGGCCCCGTGCACCGTGTGCCCGGTTGTCGAAGAACGCGCTGCGAACGACAGACAGATGAAGGGAGCCGGTGATGCGCGAGGTGTCCGTTCCGGAAGCGATAGCGATGCTGCACGAGGTGGTGAACGTCCCTGACATCCATGCCGACACCGAATTCGGAAGCCTCGGCCTGGACTCGCTGAAATCGATCGAGTGGCTTTCCATGATCGAGGACCGGGTCGGCTTCGAGTTCGACCTCCAGCAGCTGAACTTCCACGCGTTCGGCCGGATGAGCATCGGCGAGGTCGTGGACGCACTGCACCAACAGGTCGCGGCGGCCACCGGCAGCTGACCATGCGACCGCGGTGGGCCCCGAGGGCCCGCCGCGCACCACCCGTCGACGGGGCTCCGGTGGGACGCCGGAACAAGTTGAGCGATCGAGGAGTGCGGGGATGTCCGGATCCGAAGGCACGGTCTGGGAGCTGACGCCGGCGCAGCTGGGCATCTGGTACGCCCAGCTTCTGCGGCCCGACAGCGCGATCTACAACATGGGCGTGTGCGTGGAGATTCGGGGCGACCTGGACCCCGATCTCTTCGAGACGGCCCTGCGGCGCGTCGTGGCCGAGACCGACGCCTTCCACCTCCGGTTCCGCGACGACGGCGATGGACCGTGCCAGTACCTCGCGCCGTCCGACGACCGGCCCGTGCACGTCCTCGACCTCACCACCGCACCGGACCCCGACGCGGCCGCCGCGCGATGGATGCGGGCGGATCTGGGACGCGCCCTGGACCTGCGGCAGGACCGGCTGTTCTGCCAGGCACTCCTCAAGGTCGCCCCGGACCGGCACGTGTGGTACCAACGGGTGCACCACATCGCTCTCGACGGCTACAGCGCCTCGGTGGTCGTCGCGCGCCAGGCACGGACGTACTCCGCGCTGGTGGCGGGTACGACACCCGCGGACGAGGCACCGGGCGGGGTCTCCGTCCTGGTGGAAGCGGAGCAGGCCTATCAGCGCTCCGCCGCTGTCGACCGGGACCGTCGGTACTGGCTGGACGTCCTCCAGGACACTCCCGAGGCCGCCAGCTCCAGCGGGCGTCCTGTGCGCCGGGCCACCGAGGCGCCGCTGCGCCACACCGACACCCTGGGCGCGCAGTCGGCCGACGAACTGCGGGCCGCCGCCGCACGGCTGGGAGCGAGCGTCGCCGAACTCACGCTGGCCGCTGCGGCCGTGCACCTGCGGCGTACCACGGCGGCCGACGACGTCGTCATCGGCGTACCGGTTCTCGGCCGGGCGGCACGGCACCGTGCGATCCCCGGCATGACGACCAACGCTCTGAGCATCCGTCTGCGGGTGGACCGGTACGCGACCGTCGCCGACCTGGTAGGGCAGGCATCGCGGGCGCTGCGCACGGCCCTACGACACCAGCGCTACCGGTACGAGGACGTGCGCAAAGACCTTGGCCTACCCGCCGAACAGGCCCTGTTCAGCCTGATCCTCAACGTCATGGCCCTCGACGAGGAGGTGCGTTACGGAGACGCCCCCGCCACGGTCACCAGCCTGGCGAGCGGGCCCGTGGACGACCAGCGGATCAGCCTGGTGGCCGGAGCCGCCGAAGAAGGCATCCGGCTCTCCGTGGACGTCAATCCGCGCGCCTACGACGCCGGGGCTGCCCGCGGCCTGGCCGCCGGCTTCCGGAGCATCCTGTCCTGGCTGGCGTCGGCCTCGCCGTCCGCCCGCGTGGGCGAGGCGGGCACGGCGCCCGACGAGAGCACGTCGCAGCCGCTCGCCTGGGCGGGCACCGGCAGCGCCGCACCGGCCCGCACGCTGCCCCGTCTGTTCGAGGCGCAGGTGGCGCGCACCCCGGAGGCGATCGCGATCGTCGACGGCGACCGGCAGACGACCTATGCGGAGGCCAATGCCCGGGCGAACCGGCTCGCGCGGCTGCTCACCGCCCGGGGCATCGGCCCGGAGTCGGTGGTCGCCGTGGCGATGGACCGCTCGGCGGAGCAGCTGACGGCGCTGTGGGCGATCTTCAAGGCGGGCGCCGCCTATCTGCCGGTCGACCCGGACCATCCCGTGGAGCGCATCGCGTTCCTGCTCCAGGACGCGCGCCCGGAGTGCGTCCTCACGGTCAGCGGACTGACGGACCGGATGCCCCGCATCGACGGGACAGCGGTCCTGGCACTCGACGACGCCTCACTCGCCGCCCGGCTCGCGGCGGCTTCGCCGGGTGATCTCGATGACACGGACCTGGCCGCGCCGCTGCGGCCGGAGCATCCCGCGTACATCATCTACACCTCGGGATCCACCGGCCGCCCCAAGGGCGTCGTCGTCACCCACACCGGCCTCGCGAGTCTGGCCGCGACACATCGGGAGCGCCTGCGCGTCGGCCCCGGCGCCAGGGTGCTCCAGTTCGCCTCACCCGGCTTCGACGCCTCCGTGTGGGAACTGGTCATGGCGATGTGCTCCGGAGCCGCCCTGCTCCTGGCGTCCGGGCGCGACGAGATGGCCGGCCCCTGGCTTTCGGCGCTGATCGCCCGGCAGGGTGTCACCCACGCGACGCTGCCGCCCGCCGTGCTGGCGTCCGTGGAGCCCGAGCCGCTGGCCTCGCTCACGACGTTGGTGTCCGCGGGCGAGGCGCTGACGCCCGAGCTGGTGTCGCGGTGGGCGCCCGACCGCCGGCTGTTCAACGCCTACGGTCCGACGGAGTGCACGGTGTGCGTGTCGATGTCGGAAGGCCTGGCCGCCGACGAGGCGGTACACATCGGAAAGGCCGTCATCGGCACCCGCGTGTTCGTGCTCGACCGGGACCTGCGTCCGGTGCCGGTCGGGGTGGCCGGTGAACTGTACGTGGCCGGTGCCGGCCTGGCGCGCGGATACCTGGGGCGTCCCGGTCTGACGGCGGAACGGTTCGTGGCCGACCCCTGGGCGACGGACGGTTCGCGGTTGTACCGGACCGGAGACCTGGTGCGCTGGACGGCCGAGGGGAACCTGGAGTTCGTCGGCCGGGCGGACGATCAGGTGAAGGTGCGTGGTTTCCGCATCGAGCCGGGTGAGGTCGAGGAGACGCTGGCCGCGCATCCCCAGGTCGGTCATGTCGCCGTAGTGGCGCGTCAGGAGCGTACCGGCAGCAGCCGGCTGGTCGCCTATGTGGTCCCCGGAGCGGACACGGACACGTCCTTCAGCGCGGACGCCCCGGCCGAGTTGCGCTCTTTCGCGGCGAAGCGGCTGCCCGGGTACATGGTGCCCGACGCGGTGGTGGTGCTTGAGGCGCTCCCGCTGACGGCGAACGGGAAGCTGGACCGCAAGGCGCTGCCGGCCCCCGTGTCCACGGCCGGCGCAGGTCGCGCTCCCGCCACGGTGACCGAGGAAGTCCTGTGCGCCGTGTTCGCCGAGGTGCTCGGACTCCCGCAAGTGGGGCCGGACGACGACTTCGTCGCGCTCGGCGGGCACTCGCTGCTGGCAGTGCGGCTGCGGAGCCGGATCCGCGCGGTGCTGGGCGCGGACCTGGGCCTTCAGGAGGTCTTCGAGACCCCCACGCCGTCGGAGCTGGCGCTACGTCTGAAGCCGGCGAGCGACGCCCACGCCGCGCTGACAGCGCGCGAGCGTCCGGACCGCCTGCCGTTGTCGTTCGCACAGCAGCGCTCGTGGTTCACAGCCCAGATGGAGGGGCCGACCGCGTCGTTCAACATCCCGGTCGCGGTGCGGCTGTCGGGCGACCTGGACGTCGTCGCGCTGAGGGCCGCGCTCCGCGACGTGCTCGAGCGCCACCAGGTGCTGCGGACGACGTTCCCGCCGACTGACGCTGAACCGCTCCAGCGGGTGATGGAAATCTCCGCGGCCGGCTGGGAGTTGCCGGTGGTGCCGGCTGACGAGGCCGGTCTGCCGAACCTGGTGGCGGACCTGACCGCGCAGGTCTTCGACCTGGCGACCGACATACCGGTGCGTGTGCGGCTGTTCCGCCTCGGTGCCACGCAGCATGTCCTCGTCCTCGTCGTGCATCACGTGGCCGTCGACGGCTGGTCGATGGCACCACTGACCCAGGATCTGTCCGAGGCGTACACGGCGCGGCAACAGAACCGTGCCCCCCGGTGGCATCCACTGCCCGTGCAGTATGCCGACTACGCCCTGTGGCAGCGGGAGGTCCTGGGATCGCCGGACGGTCCGAACAGCCTTGCCTCCCGGCAGCTCGCGTTCTGGCGCGAGGCGCTGGCCGGGGCACCGGAGGAACTGGCGCTGCCGACCGATCGTCCACGTCCCGCGGTTCCCGGCGGGCGGACCCACACGACCACCTTGACCATTCCCGCCGACGTCCATCAGCGGCTCGCGGAGCTGGCCCGCAGCGAGGGCGCGACCTTCTTCATGGCCGTGCAGGCCGGCCTGGCGCTGCTGCTGTCCAAGCTCGGCGCGGGCACGGACATCCCCCTCGGCACTGCGGTGGCCGGCCGTGTCGACGAGGCACTGCACGACCTGGTCGGCTTCTTCGTCAACACACTGGTCCTGCGCACCGACGTGTCGGGTGACCCCACGGTCGCCGAACTGCTCGGCCGCGTCCGGCAGACGGCCCTGACGGCGTTCGCCAACCAGGATCTGCCGTTCGACGTCCTCGTCGGTGCGCTGGCGCCGGCCCGCTCGTCCGTGCGGCACCCCCTTTTCCAGGTGATGCTCGCCGTCCACAACACCCCAGCGGCGGCCCTGGACCTGCCGGGACTGGAGAGCACGATCCTGCCGGCCACCGGCACGGCGGCCGGATTCGACATCAGCTTCTCCCTCTCCGAGACCTTCGACGGCAAAGGCGTACCCGCCGGACTGAACGGTTCGGTGACCGTGTCCGCAGACCTGTTCGACGCGGAATCGGCCAGAACCCTCGCCCGGCGGTTCGCGATGGTGCTGGACGCCCTGGCGGGCGACGGCTCGACCCGGCTGAGTGCCATATCCGTTCTCGACGACGGCGAGCGCCGCCGGATCATGGAGGAGTGGTCCGGTACGACCGGGCCGGCCCCGGCGGTCGGCATGCACGAACTGATCGCTCGGCAGGCAGCCCGCACACCGGACGCGGTGGCACTGCTGTGCGACGACTCGGCCGTCACCTACGGCGAGATGGAGCGGCGGGCCGAACGGCTGGCCCGCCGCCTGCGCTCGGCCGGCGTGGAGACCGAATCCGTCGTGGGCCTGTACCTGCCCCGAGGGATCGACACCGTCGTCGCGATCCTGGCGGTGTGGAAGGCGGGAGCCGCCTACGTACCCCTGGACCCCGAGCACCCGGTCGACCGGGTCGCCTTCACCGTGGCCGACAGCCAGGTATCGGCCGTGATCGGCACCGCTCCGCTCCTGGACCGGCTGCCCACGGCGGACATCCCGACCCTCCAGGTCGACGACGAGGCAGCGGCAGAGGCGCCTGAGCCCGCCATGGACCCGATGCCGGTGCGTGCGGACCAACTCGCCTACGTCATCTACACATCGGGGTCGACCGGCACACCGAAGGGAGTGCAGGGCACGCACGGCGGACTCGTGAACCTCGCCCAGCTGCTGGCGCCACTGATGGACCTGCAGCCCGGCCGCCGCTTCCTGCACCTGGCCTCGTTCAACTTCGACGGCTCCGTGATGGATCTCGTCGGTCCGCTGGCCGCCGGCGCACTTCTGGTGCTCGCAACCCCGGAGCAGCGCACGGACCCGGAACTGTTGACTGCGACGATCCACCGCAACGCTGTCGAGGCAATGTCCACCGTGCCCTCCTTCGCGAGTGTCCTGGACCCCGGAGCCCTGCCCGGGATCAAGACCGTGCAGCTGGGCGCCGAGGCCCTCCCGGCGCGGCAGGCCGCGCAGTGGGCGGCCGGGCGGCGCCTGGTCCACTCCTACGGGCCCACCGAGGCGACGGTGATCGTGGCGGCAGGGGACGTCGACCCGCGGTCGCGGCACGCACCCGCCTTCGGCCACCCGCTCGCGAACACCCGCATCCACCTGCTCGACGAGCATCTTCAGCCTGTGCCCGCAGGGGTCGCAGGGGAGGTCTACATCGGTGGACCACAGGTGGCCCGCGGCTACGGCGGCCGGTCCGCCCTGACGGCCGAGCGCTTCGTGGCCGATCCGTTCGCCACGGACGGTTCGCGGGTGTACCGGACAGGCGACCGGGCGAGGTGGGCCGCCGACGGCAGCCTGCTGTTCGCCGGCCGTGCCGACGAGCAGGTCAAGATCCGTGGCTTCCGGGTCGAGCTCGGCGAGGTCGAGACCGTCGTGGCCACGCACCCGCAGGTGGCGGCGGCCACCGTCGCCGTATGGGGGGATCAGGCTGCCGAAAAGCGCCTGGTGGCGTATGTCGTGCCGGCCGAGGACGTGGAGAGCCGCACCTGCTCGTTGCTGCCCGCCTCCGTGCGGTCGTATGTGGCACAGCGCCTTCCGGACTACCTGGTGCCGTCCGTGGTGACGGTGCTGGACGCCCTGCCGGTGACCCCCAACGGCAAGGTGGACAAACGGGCCCTGCCCGAACCGGACCACGCGTCGGGCGCGGGACGCCCTCCGGCCACCGTGGTGGAGGACCTGCTGTGCTCCGTGTTCGCGTCGGTGCTGGGCCTGGAACGGGTCGGCGTGGACGACGACT
This sequence comes from Streptomyces sp. 7R007, assembly GCF_054850255.1. Taxonomy (NCBI): domain Bacteria; kingdom Bacillati; phylum Actinomycetota; class Actinomycetes; order Kitasatosporales; family Streptomycetaceae; genus Streptomyces; species Streptomyces sp. 7R007. The sequence goes on from NZ_JBTWMV010000107.1 coordinate 8,535, forward strand.
TCTTCGAACTCGGCGGGCATTCGCTGCTTGCGACGCGTCTGGTCAGTCGCATGCGTACGGTGCTGGGTGCCGAGGTGGCGGTGCGTACCGTGTTCGAGGCGCCGACAGTGTCCCGGTTGGCGTTGCGGCTGCCGCTGGCCGGCGCGGCGCGGACGCCATTGACGGCTGCTCGGCGTCCGCAGCGGGTGCCGTTGTCGTTCGCGCAGCAACGGCTGTGGTTCCTGGCTCAGTTGGAGGGCCCGAGCACGACCTATGTGAACCCGATCGCGGTGCGCCTGTCGGGACCGCTCGACACCATGGCTCTGGAGGCGGCGTTCGCTGACCTCGTCGAGCGGCACGAGGTGCTGCGCACGGTGTTCCCGGCTGACGACGGCGTCCCGTACCAGCGGGTCCTGTCCCTGGCCGAGGCCGGCTTCGACCTGCCCGTCGTGGCGACGACCGAGGCCCGGCTCCCCGTGCTGCTGGACGAGGCGGCCGCCCACACCTTCGACCTGTCCTGCGAACCGCCCCTGTCAGCACGCCTGCTCCGGCTCACTGCGCAGGAACACGTACTGGTCCTGATCGTCCATCACATCGCCACGGACGGCTGGTCGATGGCACCACTGGCCCGCGACCTGTCGGACGCGTACGCGGCACGCTGCCGTGGCGAGGCTCCGGACTGGCCGGCGCTGCCGGTGCAGTACGCGGACTACGCGCTCTGGCAGCGAGACCTGCTGGGCTCCGAGGACGATCCCGAGAGCACCGTCTCCGCGCAGATCGCTTACTGGCGGCAGGCGTTGGACGGGACTCCGCAGGAGCTGGATCTGCCCACGGACCGCCCGCGCCCGGCGATCGCCGGCCACCTCGGTCACACCGCCCCGCTGAACCTCTCAGCCGACACGCACCGCCGGATCGCCGGCCTGGCCCGCGACCAGGGCGTGACGCTGTTCATGGTGTTGCAGGCCGGACTGGCCGCGCTGCTGTTCCGGCTGGGCGCGGGCACCGACATCCCGATCGGCTCGGCCGTCGCCGGACGCACCGACGCAGCCGTCGAGGACCTCGTCGGGTTCTTCGTCAACACCCTCGTCCTGCGCACCGATGTGTCCGGCGACCCGACGGTTGCCGAACTGCTCGAACGGGTGCGGGAGACCGGCCTCGACGCACTGGACCGTCAGGACGTCCCGTTCGAGCACCTCGTCGAGGTGCTCTCTCCCGCCAGGTCCATCGCCCGGCACCCGCTGTTTCAGACCATGCTGACCGTGCACAACGCGGCACCTGCGGTCCTCCGGCTGCCAGGCCTCGACGTCGAGCAGATCACCACCGCCCCACCCGCCGCACGCTTCGACATCGACGTGAGCCTGGTCGAGGACTTCGACACCGACGGGGCCCCGGCAGGCCTGTCCGGAACCCTCCAGCTGTCGGCGGATCTGTTCGACGAGGCCTCCGCGGACCTGCTGGCGCGACGGCTGATCCGAGTCCTGGAGCTGATGGCACAGAAGCCGATGGCCCGGTTGAGCTCGTTGCCCCTCCTCGATCAGGCCGAACGGGATGC
>NZ_JBTWMV010000108.1:0-9862 GCF_054850255.1 Streptomyces sp. 7R007
GCCCTCCTCGCTGCTGCACTGGACCCGCCGCATGATCGAGATCCGCAAGCAGAACCCCGCCTTCGGGCTGGGTTCGTACACCGAACTGCCCTCGTCGAACCCGGCGGTGATCGCGTTCCTGCGCGAGTACGAGGACGACCTCGTCCTGTGTGTGAACAACTTCTCCCGCTTCGCGCAGCCGACGGAGCTGGACCTCAGCGCGTTCGAGGGGCGGCACCCGGTGGAGCTGTTCGGCGGGGTGCGCTTTCCGGCCATCGGCGAGCTGCCGTACTTGCTGACCCTCGGCGGGCACGGCTTCTACTGGTTCCGGCTCCGCAAGGACGCCGTATAGGCCCCGCGGGAGGCGAAGGCCTTGTAGGAGGCACCGCAACCCGGGACGGGGCGGTTTCCACCGCCCCTCCCGGGGCACGCATACGTAACACCCCGACCACCCCGGGGAAAGGACGCGACGCCATGTCGGAAGCCGTCACCCGTACCGTCACCGCAAGCCCCGGCCTCCTTGCGTCCCTGGATCCGCTGCTGCGGGAGTGGCTGCCGCGGCAGCGCTGGTTCGCGGGCAAGGGACGGCCGGTCACCGGGTTCTCGCTGGTCGCGGCCACCGAGCTGCTGCCGGCCGACAGCAGGCTGGGCCTGTACCACCTGCTGGTCCGCGCCCACCAGCCGTCCACGCTGGGCGCCGAGTCGCACCCCGGCGACTGCTACCAGCTGCTCATAGGCGTGCGCGAGGCGCTGCCCCCGAGGCTGGCGCCCGCGCTGATCGGACACGTGGAGCAGGGCCCGCTCGCCGGCCAGACCGTCTACGAGGCCCTGTACGACCCCCGGCCCGCCGAGGTGCTCCTGGAAGCGTTCCGCAGCCAGGCCCACATCGGCGGGCTTCGTTTCAAGCGGCGCGAGGAGATACGCGCCGACCTCGTGCCCCGGGTGGTGACGGCCGAGCAGTCCAACTCGTCGATCATCTACGGCGATACGTTCATCCTGAAGCTGTTGCGCCGGGTGGTGCCCGGCGTCAATCCGGACCTGGAGCTGCCGTTGGCGCTGGCCCGCGAAGGCTGCCCGCGGGTGCCGGCGCCGACGGCGTGGATCCGGGCCGACCTGGCCGGCGAGGCGTACACGCTGGGCGTGCTCCAGCCGTTCCTCCAGGGCGCGGCGGACGGCTGGGAGCTGGCGCTGCGCGAGCTGGCCAAGGGCGAGGACTTCGGCGCCGAGGCGCGGGCCCTGGGGCGGGCGACCGCCGAGGTGCACACGGCGCTGGCGCGCGCGTTGCCGACCGTCACGCTCGGTCACACGCAGGTGCGGCTGCTGGCGGACGGCATGATCGAGCGCCTGGAGGCGGCCGCGCAGGCGGTGCCCGCGCTCCGGCCCCACGCGCCCGGGCTGCGCACGGCGTTCACGGCGCTGGCCGACCTGGCGGCGGAGGGACGTACCTGGACCGCGCAGCGCATCCACGGTGACCTGCACCTGGGGCAGTGCCTGCGGTCGCCGGGCGGGCAGTGGTGGCTGATCGACTTCGAGGGGGAACCCGCGAAGTCGCTGGCCGAGCGGCGGATGCCGCAGCCGGTGGGCCGGGACATCGCGGGCATGCTGCGCTCCTTCGACTACGCCGCGTACTCGGCGACCCCGCCGGCGCCCGGGTGGGCCGAGACGTGCCGGGCCGCGTACTGCTCCGGGTACGCCGAGGTCAGCGGCGTCGATCCGCGGACCGACCCGGTGCTGCTGCGGGCCTACGAGACGGACAAGGCGATCTACGAGGTCCTCTACGAGGCACGGCACCGCCCGGACTGGCTGCCGGTGCCGATGGCGGCGATCGAGCGCTACGCCTCGTCCGACGTGATCTGACCGACGAACCCGATTCCACAACGACCTGACCTTCGCCGAGGAGGCTCCACCCGTGACCCCGCGTCCCCCGTCCAGCGGTCCTGATCCGAAGAAGACGGCCGAGGAGACCGCCGCGGAGAAGAGCACCGCGAAGAAGAAGAGCACCGTCAAGAAGACGGCCGAGAAGGCCGCGCAGACCGTGAAGAAGGCCGCGGAGGCGGCGACGGCACCGAAGCCGAAGAGCACACCGGCCAAGAAGAGCACGGCGAAGAAGGCCGCACCGGAGAAGACGGTGGCGAAGAAGGCCCTGGCCAAGAAGACGGCACCGGAGAAGACGGTGGCGAAGAAGGCGGCGCCCACGAAGACGGCACCGGAGAAGACGCTGGCCAAGAAGGCGGTCGCGAAGAAGGCACCGGCGAAGAAGGCACCGGCGAAGAAGGCGACCCCGCCGGAGGTCATCGCGACGTCGGCCACGGCGACCGAGGCGGCTACGACGGCTCCCGCCAAGAAGACACCGGCGAAGAAGGCGGCGACCACGAAGGCGGCGGGCACGAAGGCGGCCGCCCAGAAGGCGGTCGCGAAGAAGAGCACGGCGAAGACGGCGGCCGCGAAGAAGACGGCCGTGAAGAAGGCCCCGCCCGCCAAGGCGGCCGCCCAGCCGCCGGCACCGCTGCCCGCGGCTGCCGAAGCCGTCACGCCGGTCGACACCGTCACCCACGCCGAGGCCCCCGGCACCCCCGCTCCGGCCCCCGTGCCCGCGGAAGTCGGCCCGGGCGCCGCCGTCGTCGCCTCCGCCGCCCTCGACGTCGTCGATCGTGAGCGGCTGTTCGTCGGCTCCCACCACGATCCGCACGCCGTGCTCGGGGCCCACCCCGTCCCCGGCGGGGTCGCCTTCCGGGCGTTCCGGCCGTACGCCCTGGGGGTGACCGTCGTCGCCGGGGACCTGCGGGCCGAGCTGCACGACGACGGGGACGGGTTCTTCTCCGGCCTGTTGCCGTTGGCGGAGGTGCCGGCCTACCGGCTGCTCGTGACGTACGAGGGGACGGTGCAGGACACCGAGGACGCGTACCGCTTCCTGCCCACGCTCGGCGACCTCGACCTGCATCTGATCGGCGAGGGCCGGCACGAGCAGCTGTGGACCGTGCTCGGCGCGCACCCGATGACGCACCAGGGCGTCTCCGGCACCCGCTTCTCGGTGTGGGCGCCGAACGCGCGCGGCGTCCGCGTGGCCGGCACGTTCAACTTCTGGGACGGCACGGGTCATCCGATGCGTTCGCTGGGCTCCTCCGGCGTGTGGGAGCTGTTCGTGCCCGGCATCGGCGAGGGCGAGCTGTACAAGTTCGAGATCACCCGCCCCGACGGCTCGAAGACCCTGCGCGCCGACCCGCTGGCCCGCCGCACCGAGGCCCCGCCGAACACCTCCTCCATCGTCACCGCCGCCCACCACGAGTGGCACGACGAGGAGTGGCTGGCCCGCCGCGCCGAGACACCCGCGCACAAGGCGCCCTTCTCGGTGTACGAGGTGCATCTCCCGTCCTGGCGCCCGGGACTGACGTACCGTCAACTCGCCGAGCAGCTCCCCGCGTACGTGAAGGACCTCGGCTTCACCCACGTCGAGCTGATGCCGGTCGCCGAGCACCCCTTCGGCGGCTCCTGGGGCTACCAGGTCACCGGCTTCTACGCGCCGACGGCCCGCCTGGGCACGCCGGACGACTTCCGCCACCTCGTCGACGCGCTGCACCAGGCCGGCATCGGTGTGCTGATGGACTGGGTGCCGGCGCACTTCCCGCGCGACGACTGGGCGCTGGCGGAGTTCGACGGCCGCCCGCTGTACGAGCACGAGGACCCGCTGCGGGCCGCGCACCCGGACTGGGGCACCCTGGAGTTCGACTTCGGCCGCCGCGAGGTGCGCAACTTCCTGGTGGCGAACGCCGTGTACTGGTGCGAGGAGTTCCACATCGACGGCCTGCGGGTGGACGCGGTGGCCTCGATGCTGTACCTCGACTACTCGCGCGAGCCCGGCCAGTGGGTCCCGAACGTGCACGGCGGGCGGGAGAACCTGGACGCGGTGGCGTTCCTTCAGGAGATGAACGCGACCGTGTACCGGCGGGTGCCGGGTGTGGTGACCATCGCCGAGGAGTCGACCGCCTGGGACGGGGTCACGCGGGCCACGCACCACATGGGCCCGGGCGGCTTCGGCGGCCTCGGCTTCGGGCTGAAGTGGAACATGGGCTGGATGCACGACTCGCTGGACTACATGAGCCACGAGCCGGTGTACCGCAAGTACCACCACAACGAGATGACGTTCTCGATGGTGTACGCCTACAGCGAGAACTACGTCCTGCCCATATCCCACGACGAGGTCGTGCACGGCAAGCGGTCACTGGTGTCGAAGATGCCCGGCGACTGGTGGCAGCAGCGCGCCAACCTGCGCGCCTACCTGGGCTTCATGTGGTCCCACCCGGGCAAGCAACTCCTCTTCATGGGCCAGGAGTTCGCCCAGGGCGCCGAGTGGTCCGAGGCGCACGGGCCCGACTGGTGGCTGCTCGACCCGAACTACGGTGCCGAGGCGGACCACCGCGGGGTGCGGGACCTGGTCCGCGACCTCAACACCCTGTACCGGCAGACGCCGGCGCTGTGGCAGCAGGACACCGACCCCGCGGGCTTCCAGTGGATCGTGGGGGACGCGGCCGAGGACAACGTCTTCGCGTTCCTCCGCTACGCCGCCGACGGCACCCCGCTGCTCGCGGTCTCCCACCTCTCCCCCGTCGTGCGCCACGACTACCGCATCGGCGTCCCCGACGACGTGCCCGCCTGGCACGAGACCCTCAACACCGACGCCGCCCGCTACGGCGGCAGCGACGTCACCAACCCGGACGTCGTCAAGCCGGAACCCCAGGGCTGGCACGGCCGCCCGGCCAGCATCCGCCTGACCCTGCCGCCCCTGTCCACGGTCTGGCTGCGCCCGGCGTAACGCTGGCGGGTGTCCCTGCCCGACATGGGCCGTCGTCGGGCAGGGACCTCGGTGTGGGTCAGCGGTCCGCCAGTGCCCGTGGCAGGCGGCCGGTGTGCAGGACGCCCAGGCGCTGGGTGGCGCGGGTCAGGGCCACGTACAGGTCGCTGGTGCCGTACAGCCCGGGCTCGACCACCAGGACGGAGTCGAACTCCAGACCCTTCGACTGGCGTGCGTCGAGGAGTACGACCGTGCGGGTCAGGTCGGGTTCGGCGCCCGCCGTCACCCCGTCCAGCCGGGCGGCGAGCCGGCGGTGCAGGTGGCGCGGGGCGATGACCGCGAGCCGGCCCTCGGCGGGCGTCAGTTCCTTGACCGCCTCGGCGACCGCGCCGGGCAGGTCGTCGGTGGCGCGCACCCAGGGCCGTACCCCCGTCGAACGGATCGAGCTCGGCGGCTCGAAACCGGGGTCCTCGGCGCGTACGACGGCCGCCGCCAGCTCCATGATCTCGGCGGGCGTACGGTAGTTGACGCCCAGCCGGGTGTGCTCCCAGCGGTCCTCGACGTAGGGTTCGAGGATCTTCTCCCAGGAGCCGACGCCCGCCGCCTCCGCGGTCTGCGCCGGGTCGCCGACCAGGGTCATCGAGCGGGTCGGGCAGCGCCGCATCAGCAGCCGCCAGGCCATCGGCGACAGCTCCTGCGCCTCGTCGACGATGATGTGCCCGAACGCCCAGGTCCGGTCGGCCGCGGCGCGTTCGGCGGCGCTGCGGTGGTCGTCCTCCACCTGCCGTTCGGCGAACCGCTCGGCGTCGATGATGTCGTGCGCGGAGAGGATCTCCGACTCCTCGTCGTCCTTGTCCTCGAACTCGTAGGTGCGGGAGGCGTACGACACGTCCAGCACGCCCTGCGCGTACGCGATCTGCGTCTCGCGCTCGCGCTCCGCCCGCGCCCGGGCCACCCGCTCGTCCACGCCGAGCAGTTCGGCCGCCTCGTCCAGCAGCGGGACGTCCGCCACGGTCCACTGCCGGGTCACCGGGCGGCGGATGGCGGCCGCGTCCTCGTCGGGGAGGTAGCCGACGGGGTCGGCGAGGAAGTCGGCGACCAGCCGCTGCGGGGTCAGCCGCGGCCACAACTGGTCGATGGCGGACCACACTTCGGGGTTCTCGGCGATCTCGTCGCGGATCTGGGTGATGTCGGAGGCGTCCAGCAGGCTGCTGCCGTCGTAGGGGTCGGTGCCGACGCGTTCGGCGTACAGCTCGGTGAGGGTGTTGAGGATGTACCCCTCGAAGTGCTCGCGGGCCACGTTGTGCGGCAGCCGGGCGGCCCGGGTCTTGTCGCGGGCGACCCTGACCAGGCCGTCGTCGAGCATCAGCACCTCCCGGTCGTGCTCGATGGCGATCACCGGGTCGGGCAGCGCCTGCCAGTCGCGTACGACGTCGGCGAGCACGTCGGCCATGTCGGCGCGGCCCTTGACGGCGGCCGCCTCGCGGGTGTCCGTGGCCGTCGCCCGCACCCCGGGGAACAGCTCGCCGACCGTGGCGAGCAGGACGCCGGTCTCGCCGAGGGAGGGCAGCACCTCGCCGATGTAGCCGAGGAAGGCGGGGTTGGGGCCGACGATCAGCACGGCGCGCTTGGCGAGCAGTTCGCGGTGTTCGTAGAGCAGGTACGCGGCCCGGTGCAGGGCGACCGCCGTCTTCCCGGTGCCCGGTCCGCCCTCGACGACGAGCACACCGCGGTGCGGGGCGCGGATGATCTCGTCCTGTTCGGCCTGGATGGTCTGCACGATGTCGTGCATCCGGCCGGTGCGCGCCGCGTCCAGGGCGGCGAGCAGCACGGCGTCGCCGGTGGGGTCCTCGTGGCCGGTGCGCTGCCGGTCGCCGAGGTCGAGGATCTCGTCGTGCAGGGCGGTGACCGTACGGCCGCTGGTGGTGATGTGCCGGCGCCGGCGCAGGCCCATCGGGGTGTGGCCGGTGGCCAGGTAGAAGGGGCGGGCGACGTCCGCGCGCCAGTCGATGAGGATCGGGGTGCGGTCGGCCTCGTCGGTGCGCAGTCCGATCCGGCCGATGTGGTGTTTCTCCCCGGAGGTCAGGTCGATCCGGCCGAAGCACAGCGAGCCGTCCACCGCGTTCAGGGCGGCCAGCAGCCCGGAGCGCTCGGCGACCAGGATGTCCCGTTCCAGCCGGGCCTGCATGGGCGTGTTGCCCTGGGCGAGCGCGTCCGTGACACCTGCCTCGGTGTCACCGCGCAGGGCGTCCACACGGGCGTACAACTCGTCGATGAATTCCTGCTCACCGCGAATTTCATCGCTGTTTGACAATTCCACTCCCGGCCAGATATACTGTGCTCACTGAACTTCTTCGCGACTCAATTCCGGTGAAGTCGCGAACCATTGAATATACGCAGGAAAATCCCCCGGGCGCAATTGCCCGGGGGATTTTTCTGTGTTTCCCTGAGGACATACCGACCGGGACGGGGATGCCGATCATGTGCCGCTGGCTCGCGTACTCGGGGACGCCCGTACTGCTCGACGAGGTCCTCTACCGCCCGACGCATTCGCTGATCGACCAGAGCCTCCACTCACGCATGGGCGTGGAGACGACCAACGGCGACGGCTTCGGCGTGGGCTGGTACTCGGAGCACGCCCGCACCCCGGCCGTCTTCCACGACACCGGTCCGGCCTGGAGCAACCGCAATCTCCAGGAGATCGCCGGGCACGTCCGCTCGCCGTTGTTCTTCGCCCACATCCGCGCCTCCACCGGGACGGCCGTGCAGCAGACCAACTGCCACCCGTTCCGGCACCGTCACTGGATGTGGATGCACAACGGCGCGATCGCCGACTTCCACCGGCTGCGCCGGGACCTCGCCCTCGCCGTCGACCCCGCGCTCTTCCCCGCGATCGAGGGCACCACGGACTCCGAGCTCATGTTCCACCTCGCCCTCACCCACGGACTCGACGACGATCCCCCCGCGGCCGTCGCCCGGATGGCGGGCCTGGTCGAGCAGGTGGGGCACGCGCACGGAGTGGCGCATCCCCTGCAGATGACGGTCGCCGTCACCGACGGGGAGCGCGTCTGGGCCTTCCGGTACTCCAGCGTCGGGGCCTCACGCTCGCTGTTCTACAGCAGCCGCGTCTCCGACCTGCGCGCGCTCCATCCCGACGTCACGTTCCTGCGGGACGTCTCCGACGAGACCCGTCTGGTGGTCTCGGAGCCGCTGGGCGATCTCCCCGGCGCCTGGAACGAGGTGCCGGAGAACAGTTACGGCGTGGTCCAGCCGGGCGAGGACCTCCTACGGCGTTTCGAGCCCGACTTCGCGTAGCCGGGCCGGTGCGGAGGGGATCACAGGACGTCCTCCAGTTCCTCCAGCAGCCGGCGCTTGGGGCGGGCGCCCACCATCGAGCGCAGTGGCTCACCGCCGCGGAAGACCATGAACGTCGGCATCGACAGCACCTTGTAGGCGTTCGTGGTCTCCGGGTTGGCGTCCACGTTCAGCTGGACCACCTTCAGCCGCTCGCCCTCCTCCGCGGCCAGCGCCTTGAGCACCGGCCCCATCTGCCGGCACGGCGGGCACCAGTCCGCGGTGAACTCCACCAGCACCGGCAGCTCGGACCCGATCACCTCGGCCGCGAAGTCCGCGTCCGTCACCTCGGTCACGCTCACAGTTCCCGCCCTCCCAGTTCGCACTGCGGTGAGTCGCCGTCGGCCGAGGCCAGCCGTACGGCGATGGTCGCCCGTACCGCCTGCAACTCGCCGATCAGCGCGTCCAGTTCGTCCAGCTTGCGGCGGTAGACCGCGAGCGAGGCGGGGCAGGAGTCGCCCTCCGGGTGCCCCGCGCGCAGACACTCCACGAACGGCCGGGTCTCCTCCAGGTCGAACCCGAAGTCCTGCAGCGTCCTGATCTGCCTCAGCAGCTTCAGGTCGCTCTCGTCGTAGGTCCGGTAGCCGTTGTCGCCGCGCCGCGCGGGCAGCAGCCCGCGCGACTCGTAGTACCTGAGCGTCCGCGTCGTGGTCCCCGCCCGCGCGGCCAGTTCGCCGATTCGCATGACCACGAACGTACGCCTTGACGCCGACGTCAAGGCAACAGCGCCCAGGCCGGTCCGTCCGGCGGGCACCTGCCGCGTTCAGCCGTCCTCGTCCGCCGGCCACTCCTCCTCCGGCTCCTCGTCCCGGACGCCCAGCAGGCGTCGGGTCAGCCGGTCGCGGTCTGACAGCAGCTCGCCGAGGGCCTCGCGGACGTCGGCCGCCTCGGTGCGCGGCGACTCGCGTTCCGCCGCGATCAGCACCGCGCGCCGTACCAGCTCCTTGGTGAAGGAGGCCGTCGTGCCCTCGGTGCGGGCCACGACCTCGTCGGCGACCTCCTTGCCGAGGCCGAGCCCGCAGCCGTAGAGGGAGAGCAGGCGGGCGCGGCCCTCGGCGTCGGGCAGCGGGATCTCGACGGCGAGGTCGACACGGCCGGGGCGCTGCACGAGCGCCGGCTCCAGGAGGTCGGCCCGGTTGGTGGTGAGCAGGAACGCGACGTCGGCGTCGTCGCCGAGGCCGTCCATCTCGTTCAGCACCTGGAAGAGCAGGGGCTGTTCGCCGCCGCCGTAGTCGCGGGCCTCGGCGATCAGGTCGCAGTCCTCCAGGACGACCAGCGCGGGCTGGAGCATACGGGCCAGCGCGCAGGCGGGGCCGATGGCCTGGATGCTCTCGCCGGCGAGGATGACGACCGTGAACTGCGGCAGGTGGGAGAGGAGGTAGCGGATCGTGTGGGTCTTGCCGGTGCCGGGCGGCCCGTACAGGAGCAGGCCGCGGCGCAGGTGCTGGCCGGCCGCGCGCAGCTGCTCGCGGCGCCGGGCCACGCCCACGACCTGCCGCTCCACCCGCTCCAGCAGGCCCTCCGGCAGCACGATGTCGGCGCGGGTGAGGGCGGGGCGGCGGTGGAAGCGGAAGGGACCGAGGCCGTGGCCGAACTCCGAGCCCTCGAAGGAGAGGACCTGCCCGCGGAAGATGTTGTGCTCGCGCACGAGGGCGTCGACCTCGGCGAGCAGCCGGTCCGCGAACTCCTTGTCCCGGGCGAGGACTTCGAGCTCGACCTTGTTGCGCCCGTACTCGTCGG
>NZ_JBTWMV010000109.1:0-9792 GCF_054850255.1 Streptomyces sp. 7R007
ACGCCCCGGCCGGCCTCGACCTCCCGGGTTTGCGCACCTCCGGTGTGCTGACTGAGCGGGAGGCGGCCAAGTTCGATCTGGACCTGTCGGTGTCGGAGGTCCTGGACGCCGAGGGCACCTCGATGGGACTGCGGGGCTCGCTGACGGTCGCGGCGGACCTGTTCGACAGGGCATTCGCGCGGGACTTCGCATGCCGCCTGGTGCGGGTGCTGGAGGCGGTGGCGCTGGATCCGGGCGTTCGGGTCAGCGCCGTACCGGTGCTCGACGAGGCCGAACACGACATGATCGTGCACGGCTGGAACGACACCGCGCGACCGGCTCGGTCCGGCTCGCTCCCGGAGCGGTTCGAGGCCCAGGCGGCAAACACTCCGGATGCGGTCGCCGTCGTCGGCAAGGACCGGCGGTGGACCTACGCCGAGCTGAACCTGGTCGCTGACCGCGTCGCCTGCGGCCTGGTGGGGCGTGGTGTCGGCCGAGGATCTCTGGTGGGCGTGGTGATGGATCGGTCGGCCGATCTGGTGGCCGTACTGCTGGGTGTCTGCAAAGCGGGAGCCGGATTCCTACCGGTGGACCCGGACTGGCCCGAGAGGCGCGCCCGGACGGTCCTGGAGGGGACCGCCCTGGTGGTCACGGACCGCGGACCGCGGGAATCGGCGGAGCGCACGGTGTCGGCCCGCGAGCTGCTGACTGGCGCGGACGGTGCCGTGGAGAGCGTGACGGGCCCGGACGACCTGGCCTACGTGATGTACACCTCCGGCTCGACAGGCGTGCCCAAGGGAGTGGAGATCACGCACGCGGACGTGGTGGCGCTGGCCACCGACAGCCGGTTCGCCCGGGGGCACGAGTGCGTGCTGCTGCACTCTCCGGTGACGTTCGATGCGTCGACATACGAGTTGTGGGCGCCGCTGCTGTCGGGCGGTACGGTGGTCGTCGCGCAGCCAGGGGCCGTCACCGCGGAGTCGGTACGTGACCTGGTCGCCCGACACGGCATCACCGCGATGATGCTGACGGCCCCACTGTTCCACCTGTTCGCCCAGGACGATCCGGACTGCCTGGACGGCCTGTGTGAGGTGTGGGTCGGCGGCGACGTCGTGCAGGCGGACGCGGTCCGGCGCATCCGGGACGCCTGCCCCGGCCTGGTCGTCGTCGACGGGTACGGTCCCACCGAGACGACCACGTACGCCACCTGCCATCGCATCGAGGCAGACGCACAACTGCCGCTCTCCATACCGATCGGGCGCCCGCTGGACAACATGCGGGTGTACGTACTGGACGAGTTCCTGCGGCCGGTGCCCGCGCGCGTGGCAGGCGAGCTGTACATCGCCGGCGCCGGTCTGGCGCGCGGCTACGCGGGCCGGCCGGAGCTGACCGCGGAACGGTTCGTGGCCTGCCCGTTCGCGGACGGTGAGCGGATGTACCGGACCGGAGACGTGGTGCGCTGGACCGAGGACGGCCATCTGCTCTTCGTCGGCCGGGCCGACGCGCAGGTGAAGATCCGCGGTCACCGCATCGAACCCGGCGAGGTCGAAGCCGTGGTGACCTCGCATCCGCGGGTCTCGCAGACCACGGTCGTCGTCCGCGAGGACGCACCGGACGACAAGCGTCTGATCGCCTACGTCGTCCTCGCGGACGACGTAGGCGACGGATTGGGCGGTGACCTGCCCGTCGACGTCCGCTCCTTCGTCGCCGAGCGTCTGCCGGAATACATGGTGCCGGCCGCGGTGATGGTGTTGGACGCGCTGCCCATGACCCGGCACGGCAAGGTGGACAGGCAGAGCCTGCCCGCGCCGGACTTCGCCGCTCGCGCGGTGGGCCGCGAGCCGACAACACCGCGCGAACGGATGCTGTGCACGGTGTTCGCCGAGATTCTCGGCCTGGAACGGGTCGGCGTGGACGACGACTTCTTCGCGCTGGGTGGGCATTCGCTGCTGGCGATGCGGCTGGTGAGCCGGATCCGCGCCGTGTCGGGCGCGGAGGTGTCGATACGAACGGTGTTCGAAGGACCCACGGTCGCCGATCTGGTGGACCGCCTCGGTGAGACGAAGGGTGCCAGGCCGCCGTTGCGGCCCCGGCGCGAGCAGGAGGGCTTGTGATGATTCCGGTGTCGTTCGCGCAGCAGCGACTGTGGTTCCTGGCCCAGTTCGAGGGCCCGAGCACGACCTACGTGAACCCCATCGCCCTGCGTCTCGCGGGCGCACTCGACACCGGGGCGATGAGGCTGGCGGTGCAGGATCTCATTCACCGGCACGAGGTTTTGCGGACCGTCTTCCCGGCGGTGGACGGTGTGCCGTACCAGCACGTGCTCACGGTCGAGGAAGCCGGCCTCGATCTGCCGGTGGTGCCGGCGACCGAGACCGAACTCACCGGCCTGCTCTCCGAAGCGGTCAGCCGCCCCTTCGACCTGGCGGCCGAGATCCCGATCCGGGGCCGGTTGTTCCGACTCGGGGAACGCGACCACGTACTACTGCTGACGATGCATCACATCGCCATGGACGGGTGGTCGATGGCGCCGTTGGCGCGCGACCTGTCGACGGCCTACGGGGCCCGGTGCCGGGGTGCTGTCCCGGACTGGGAGCCGTTGCCGGTGCAGTACGCCGACTACGCGTTGTGGCAGCGCGAACTGCTGGGCTCGGAGGAGGACCCGGACAGTGTGCTCTCCAGGCAGACCGCCTACTGGCGCGAGACGTTGGCCGGAGCACCGGAGGAACTGACGCTGCCCACGGACCACAGCCGCCCGGCGGAGCCGAGCTACCGCGGTCACACCGCCGGCCTGGAGGTGTCGGCCGAGGCGTTCGAGGGCCTCCGGGTGTTGGCCCGCCGACAGGGCGTGACGATGTTCATGGTGGTGCAGGCCGCGCTGGGGGCACTGCTGTCCCGGCTGGGTGCGGGCACGGACATTCCGATCGGCTCGCCGATCGCAGGCCGTGTGGAGCAGGACCTCGACGATCTGGTGGGCTTCTTCGTCAACACCTTGGTGCTCCGTACGGATGTGTCGGGCGACCCGACCTTCGCCGAACTCCTGCACCGGGTCCGGGATGTCAACCTGTCGGCGTTCGCCCACCAGGACGTTCCGTTCGAATACCTCGTGGAGGCGCTGGCCCCCACCCGCTCGATGTCCCGGCAGCCCCTGTTCCAGACCATGTTGACGATGCAGAACACCGGCCGATCGGCGTTGGAGCTGGCGGGCCTGCAGGCGCGTGGCCTCGGGCCCGGTGAGCCTCCGGCCCAGTTCGATCTGAGCGTCGCGGTCACCGAGGTGTTCGGTGCGGGCGGGGCGCCCGTCGGGCTGCGCGGCGCGGTGACGGTGGCGGCGGACCTGTTCGACGAGGCGTCGGCGGGCGTCCTCGCGCAGCGTCTGGTGCGGGTGCTGGAGGCGGTCGCCCTGGAGCCGTCGATCCGCGTGCGCTCCCTGCCGGTCCTCGACGACGTGGAACGCGCCCATGTCCTCAACGCCTGGAACGAGACGGCGGAGGACATCCCGGAGACCCTCGTGCCGGACATGTTCACGGCACAGGCCTCGCGCACACCCGACACGGTCGCGGTGATCGACGGCGACACCGTCGTCACTTACGGCGAGCTGAACGCCCGAGCCAACCGTCTGGCAGGATTCCTTGCGGCGCGGGGAGTGGGCCCGGAGTCCGTGGTGGGTCTGTGCCTACCGCGCGGCGCGGATCTGTTCGTTGCGGTCCTCGCCGTGCTGAAGGCGGGCGGGGCCTATGTGTCGCTGGATCCCGACCACCCGGCCGAGCGCATCGGCTTCATGCTGGACGACGCGGCCCCGGTGTGCGTGGTGACGGTGTCGGATCTCGTCCGGACGCTGCCGCCGGAGGCCACGACGCCGACGGTGCTGCTGGACGACGTGTCCACGATGGCCGCCGTGGCCGCCTTCCTCCCCGAGGACCCCGGCGTCGGGCCGGCCGCAGCGCAACCGGCGTACGTGATCTACACCTCCGGCTCCACCGGCGTACCCAAGGGCGTGGTGCTGTCGCACGAAGGCTTCGCGAACCTGGTACGGGCGGTGCGTGCCCGGTACGGGATGAGCCCGGGCCACCGGTTGGCGCAGTTCGCCTCGGCCGGCTTCGACCAGTTCTGCTCGGACTGGTCGGTGACGCTCACATCGGGAGCGTCGCTGGTGGTCGTCCCGGCCGGGTCCCGCACGGGTGCGGAGTTCGCGGGGCTGCTGGCCTGGCAGGAGGTCACCCACGCGCCGATGCCCCCGGCGGTGCTGGCGACACTCGACCCGGAGGCCGTGCGCGAGCGTGTCCTCCTGGACGCCGGCGGCGAGGCGTTGCCGACGGACCTGATGACACGCTGGTCCCGGAACCGGGTGCTCTACAACAGCTACGGTCCGACCGAGACGACCGTCGACGCCGCGGCCTGGCGATGCGATCCGGCCGCGACCGAGGTGGCCATCGGATCGCCGATCGCCAACACCCGGGTGTATGTCCTCGACGACTTCCTTCAGCCGGTGCCCGTCGGGGTGGCCGGAGAGCTGTACGTGGCCGGCGCCGGAGTGGCCCGTGGCTATCTGAACCGGCCCGGCCTCACCTCGTCCCGCTTCGTGGCGGACCCCTTCGGCCCCGACGGGACTCGCCTGTACCGCACCGGGGACGTGGCGCGATGGAGCCCGGACGGAAACCTCGTGTTCGCCGGCCGCGCCGACGACCAGGTGAAGATCCGCGGATTCCGGATCGAGCTGGGCGAGGTCGAGACCGCGGTGGCCGCCCACCCGTGCGTCTCTCAGGCAGCGGTAGTGGTCCGGGAGGACGTGCCGGGGGACAGGCGCCTGGTCGCCTACGTCGTTGCGGTCGGCGACGGGGGGTCCGAACTGCCTTCCGAGATCCGGTCGTTCGCGGCTGATCGGCTCCCGGAGTACGTGGTGCCGTCGGCGGTGGTGCTTTTGGACGCGCTGCCGTTGACGGTGAACGGGAAGCTGGATCGCAGGTCGTTGCCGGCTCCGGAGTATGTGGTGTCGTCCGGTCATGGCCCGTCCACGGTGGTGGAGGAGTTGCTGTGCTCGGTGTTTGCGTCCGTGCTGGGCCTGGAGCGGGTGGGGGTGGACGACGATTTCTTTGCGCTGGGTGGGCATTCGCTGTTGGCGACGCGGCTGGTGAGTCGCATTCGCGGGGTGCTGGGCGCTGAGGTGGCGGTGCGGACGGTGTTCGAGGCACCGACGGTGTCGGGGCTGGCGCTGAGGCTGCCCCTGGCAGGTGCGGCGCGCGCCGCGCTGACCGCGGGTGAGCGTCCGGAGCGGGTGCCGTTGTCGTTTGCCCAGCAACGGCTGTGGTTCCTGGCTCAGTTGGAGGGCGAGAGCACGACGTACGTGAACCCGCTCGTTCTTCGTCTGACCGGTGACCTCGACGTCGGCGCCCTGCGGTCGGCGTTCCGGGACGTGGTGGACCGGCACGAGGCCCTGCGCACGGTCTTTCCGGCGCTGGATGGTGTGCCGTATCAGCGTGTTCTGCCCATCGACGAGGTCGTTGTCGACCTGCCGGTGGTGCCGACGACCGAGAGGGAACTGCCGGCGCTGCTGGGTGAGGTGACGCACCAGACCTTCGATCTGTCGGTCGAGGTGCCGATCCGGGGCCGGGTGTTCCAACTGTCCCCCGACGACCACGTCGTGGTGCTCATGACGCATCACATCGCCACGGACGGCTGGTCGATGGTGCCGCTGGGCCGGGATCTGTCTGCGGCCTACGCGGCGCGGTGTCGGGGTGAGGTTCCGGGTTGGGAGCCGTTGCCGGTGCAGTACGCGGACTACGCGTTGTGGCAGCGGGAGTTGCTGGGGTCGGAGGATGACCCGGACAGTGTGCTCTCCCGCCAACTCGCCTATTGGCGCGAGGCCTTGGCGGACCTGCCGGAAGAGCTGACCCTCCCCACCGACCGCAGCCGTTCGGCGGTGCCCGGATACCGCGGATACACCGCTGCTTTCGATATATCGCCCGCCGCGTACCGAGGTCTCGCCGCGCTCGCCCAGGAGCGCGGCGTGACCATGTTCATGATCGTCCAGGCGGCGATGGCGACACTGCTGTCGCGGCTGGGCGCGGGCACGGACATCCCCATCGGTGCTGCGGTCGCCGGTCGTATGGATCAGGCGCTGGACGACTTGGTCGGCTTCTTCGTCAACACACTGGTGCTGCGTACGGACGTGTCGGGGGACCCGACCTTCGGTGAGCTGCTGGAGCGGGTCCGTGAGACGAGCCTGGAGGCTTTCGCCCACCAGGACGTGCCCTTCGAGTACCTCGTCGAGGCACTCGCCCCGGCACGCTCCATGACCCGGCACCCCCTGTTCCAAGTGATCCTGACCATGCAGAACACCGAACGGGCCGGCCTGGACCTGCAGGGTCTGAGCGCCGTGGGGATGGGCGACGGTGAGACTCCGGCCAAGTTCGACCTGAGCGTCACGGCCTCCGAGGTCTTCGACGCCCAGGGCGCCCCAACCGGCCTGCGCGGCGCCGTGACGGTGGCGGCGGACCTGTTCGACGAGGCGTCGGCGGAGGTGCTTGCGGGGCGTCTGGCGCGGGTGCTGGAGGCCGTGGCGCTGGATCCGTCGGTGCGGGTCGGTGCGGTGCCGGTGTTGGGTGTGGGTGAGTGGGGGTTGTTGGTCGGTGGGTGGAATGAGACGGGTGTGGTGGTGCCGGGTGTGTGGGTGCCGGAGTTGATTGCGGGGTGGGTGGAGCGGGCGCCCGATGCGGTCGCGGTGATCGATGGTGATGTGTGGGTTACGTACGGGGAGTTGGATGCCCGGGCGAACCGGTTGGCGCATTACTTGAGGGCGCAGGGTGTGGGTCCTGAGGTTGTGGTGGGCCTGTGTCTGACGCCTGGTGTGGAGATGTTGGTGTCAGTGTTGGCGGTGTGGAAGGCGGGTGGGGCGTTTTTGCCGTTGGATCCGGTGTATCCGGTGGAGCGGCTGGAGTTCATGTTGGCGGACAGTGGTGTGGTGGTGGTGCTGGGTTCGGAGGAGTTGCTGGGGGATTTGCCGGTGGGGGCGGCTCGGGTGGTGGCGGTGGATGATGCGGTGACGGCGGGGGTGGTGTCGGGGATGCCGTCGGCGGTGCCTGATGTGGCGGTGCTGGCCGATCAGTTGGCGTATGTGATGTATACGTCGGGGTCGTCGGGGCGGCCGAAGGGTGTGGGGGTGTCGCAGGGTGGTTTGCTGAATTATGTGGTGTGGGCGGCGGGGGAGTACGGGGTTGTCGCTGGTGGTGTGGGTGGGGTGTTGCATTCGTCGTTGTCGTTTGATTTGACGGTGACGAGTGTGGTGGTGCCGTTGGTGTCGGGTGCGGCGGTGTGTGTGGCGGGAGGGGGTGGTGTCAAGGGTTTGTCGCAGGTGCTGGCCGGCGGTGGCCGGTCGGCGGTGGTGAAGGTGGTGCCGGGGCATTTGCCGGTGGTGGCGGGGTTGGTGCCGGCGGGCGTGCTGGAGGGGTGTGCGGGTCGGTGGGTGGTGGGGGGTGAGGCGCTCACGGGTTCGGTGGTGCGGTCGTGGTGGCGGGCGGCGCCGGGTTCGGTCGTGGTCAATGAGTACGGCCCGACGGAGACGGTGGTGGGGTGTTGCTCGTTGACGGTGGTGGAGGGGGATGAGGTCGGGGATGTGGTGCCGATCGGGCGGCCGATCGCGAACATGCGCATGTTCGTCCTCGACGACACCCTCCAGCCCGTGCCGACGGGGGTGGCAGGGGAGCTGTATGTGGCCGGCGCGCAGGTGGCGCGTGGCTATCTGGGCCGATCCGGCCTGACGTCGCAGCGGTTCGTGGCGGACCCCTTTGCGGGGGACGGGTCGCGGATGTACCGGACCGGCGACGTGGTGAAACGGTCCGGTGACGGGAACCTGGTGTTCGTCGGGCGGGCGGACGAGCAGGTGAAGATCCGGGGTTTCCGGATCGAGCCGGCCGAAGTCCAGGCAGTCGTGGCAGCGCACGGCGGGGTGGGACAGGCCGCGGTGATCGCCCGTGAGGACGTTCCGGGTGATCGGCGGCTTGTGGCCTACGTCGTTGCGGCTGAGGAGCCTGTTGAGGGAGACCTGGCTGCCTTGGTGCGCTCGTATGCGGCGGATCGTCTGCCGGCGTACATGACGCCCTCGGCGGTGGTGGTCCTGGACGCCCTGCCGGTGACCGTCAACGGCAAACTGGACCGCAGGGCATTGCCTGCTCCGGACCGGGCCGCCTTGGAGGGTCGGGGGCCGTCGACTCCGGTGGAGGAGATGGTGTGCTCGGCGTTCGCCGAGGTCCTGGGCCTGGAGCAGGTCGGCGTGGACGACGACTTCTTCGCCCTTGGCGGGCACTCGCTGCTGGCGGTGCGGCTGGTGAGCCGGATCCGTGCAGTGGTGGGCGTGGAGCTCGGCATTCGGGAGGTCTTCGAGGCGCCGACGCCGGCCGCCCTGGCGGAGCTTCTGCAGTCGGCGGGTGTCGCTCGGATCGGGTTGACGGTCCGTGAGCGTCCGGAGCGGGTGCCGCTGTCGTTCGCACAGCAACGGCTGTGGTTCCTGGCTCAGTTGGAGGGCGAAAGCACGACGTATGTGAATCCGACCGCTGTCCGTCTGACCGGTGACCTCGACGTCGGCGCCCTGCGGTCCGCGTTCCGCGATGTCGTGGACCGGCACGAGGTGCTGCGAACCGTCTTCCCGGCGATCGAGGGCGTCCCGTACCAGCGCGTGCTTCCGGTGGAAGAGGTCGACCTCGACCTGCCGCTCGTTCCGGTGACCGAGGCCGAACTGCCCGCGCGGTTGGCCGAGACGATGGGCCAGACCTTTGATCTGTCGGTGGACGTGCCGGTCCGGGGCTGTGTGTTCCGGCTGGCCTGCGACGATCACGTCCTGGCCTTGGTCGTGCACCACATCGCGATGGACGGTTGGTCGATGGCGCCGCTGGGCCGGGATCTGTCTGCCGCTTACGCGGCGCGGTGTCGGGGTGAGGTTCCGGGTTGGGAGCCGTTGCCGGTGCAGTACGCGGACTACGCGTTGTGGCAGCGGGAGTTGCTGGGGTCGGAGGACAACCCGGACAGTGTGCTCTCCCGCCAACTCGCCTACTGGCGCGAGGCCTTGGCGGGCCTGCCCGAAGAACTCGCCCTTCCCACGGACCACAACCGCCCGGCAGCCCCGAGCCACCGCGGTCATACCGCCGCCTTCGACCTCTCGCCGGAGGCCTATCGCCGTCTTGCCTCGTTGGCCCAGGAGCGCGGCGTCACCCAGTTCATGATCGTCCAGGCGGCGATGGCGACACTTCTGTCGCGGCTGGGCGCGGGCACGGACATCCCCATCGGTGCCGCGATTGCCGGTCGTATGGATCAGGCGCTGGACGACTTGGTCGGCTTCTTCGTCAACACACTGGTGCTGCGGACGGACGTGTCGGGGAACCCGACCTTCGACGAGTTGCTGGAGCGGATACGTGAGACGAGCCTGTCTGCATTCGCCCACCAGGATGTGTCCTTCGAGTACCTCGTCGAGGTGCTGGCCCCGGCACGCTCCATGGCCCGGCACCCTCTGTTCCAGGTTGCCCTCGCGATGCAGAACACCGAACGGGCGGGTCTCGACCTGCCTGGTCTGCGGGCGTCCGGGGTCGGCGCCGGCGAGGATCCGGCCAAGTTCGATCTCAGCGTGACCGCAGCCGAGGTCTTCGACGCCGACGGCAATCCGGTCGGTCTTTCCGGTGCGGTGACGGTGGCGGCGGACCTGTTCGACGAGGCGTCGGCGGAGTTGCTGGCTCGGCGTCTGGCACAGGTGCTGGAGGCCGTGGCGCTGGATCCGTCGGTGCGGGTCGGCTCGTTGTCGGTGCTTGTTGGGCCTGAGCGGGATGT